>JAQCHM010000031.1 GCA_027730885.1 Actinomycetota bacterium
GAAGCTCGAGGCGACCTGCGCAGCCGGAGCGAAAGGGTCAGGATCGAGCACGACCGTTCCGTGGCCCAGCCGAGCAGCCGCCATGCACAACATCCGACCGAGCTGACCGCCACCGAGGATGCCGATGACCTGGCAGCTTCCGACCGCGGGATCGGTCATGGTGAGGTCGGACCCGGGTCGTCAGGTCCTGGGTCGTCAGGTCCTGGGTCGACAGGTCCGGGGTCGACGGGGAACCGAGCGACCGCGGCACTCTGGGCTTCGCGCCACGCGACCAACCGCTCGGCGAGTTCGTCGTCGGTCGTGGCCAAGATGGCCGCCGCCAGCAATGCGGCGTTCACCGCGCCGGCCTCCCCGATCGCAAGTGTCCCCACCGGAACCCCGGCGGGCATCTGGACGATGGACAGCAGGCTGTCCTGCCCGGACAGTGCTCTCGATTGGATCGGAACCCCGAGAACGGGGAGGGCGGTGAAGGCCGCCGTCATCCCGGGAAGGTGAGCTGCGCCGCCGGCCCCGGCGATGATCACCCGGAATCCCTCGGCCTTTGCCCCCTTGGCGAAGGCGACCATACGGTCGGGGGTCCGGTGGGCCGACACGATTCGGGCCTCGTAGCCGACGTCGAGCGCGTCGAGGGTCGTGGCCGCCTTCGCCATCGTCGGCCAGTCGGATTGGCTCCCCATGATGATGGCGACGAGCATCGGGTTCTTCACGACTCAGACCACCGCCGCAACGCCGGCCTTGAAGAGGTCGAGGCACCGGCCGGCACCGGCCCCCGGACGACCCCGCAGGGGGTCCTGTCGATCGAGCACGTGATCCTCCGGATGTGGCATCAGGCCCACCACGAACCCCGTGGCGTCGCACACGCCCGCGATGTCGGCGACCGACCCGTTGGGGTTGGCGGGATAACGGCCGCCGGCCGGCTTGCCCCCGGCGTCGACGTAGCGGAACGCGACCTGATCGGCAGCACGCAGCGCGTCCAGGTCGCCGGAGACGAAGCGTCCCTCGCCGTGGGCAACGGGGCAACGGAGGGGTTCGCTGAGCCCCGCGGTCCAGACCGAGCGGACCGTCGAGGGTTCGAGTGTCACCCATCGACATTCGAAGTCGTGCCGCTCGTTACGTGCGAGCACAGCCGAATGGCTCGGTCCCGGCAGGATGCCGGATCGGACGAGGGCTTGGAACCCGTTGCACACGCCGATGATCGGGGTCTGCCGTGCGACTGCTGCGTGCAGTTGGTCGCCGAACCAGCCGACGAGATCGAGGCCGAAGAGGCGGCCGGCGCCAAGCGCATCGCCGTAGGAGAACCCGCCCGGGACCCCGAGGATCTGGAAGTCGTCGAGCCGGAATGCGCCCGATCGGAGCGCGGTGAGCGGCACGACGTTGGCCTCGGCCCCCGCCAACTCGAAGGCGTGAGCCAGATCATGGTCTCGATTGGTCCCGAGCGCGACGGGGATCAGCACTCTTGGCTTGCTCATTCGTCGCCTCCCCCCGCCGGAGCCGGACCGTCGGCACTGGTTCGGTCGGCACTGGTTCGGTCGGCACTGGTTCGATGGGCACTGGTTCGCTGGGTGTACGCGCGACCGACGTCGTCGAGGTCGAGGTCGATGGGACCGATTCTGAGTCGACCGGAGTCGGTCACCGAACCAATGCGGATGCCCGACGGCAGAAACGCGCCGACACGATCGGCCTCGTCGGGCCTGACCTCGAGAAGGTAGCGACCGGGAGCCTCGCCGAACAGGACCTCGGTTGCCCCGCTCACATCGAGCTCGAGGCCAAGTCGACCGGCGAAGGACCATTCGGCCGCAGCGACGGCCAGGCCACCCTCGGACAGATCGTGGGCGCTGCGCACCAGGCCGGCGGCGATGGCGGATGCGACCTCGCGGTGACGGCCCAGCGCGTCGGGGTCGTGTTGAGGCACGAGTCCGCCGTGATCCTCACCCAGCACGAGATCGAGGTGAGAGCCGCCAAGCTCGCCCCATGGGGGACCGACGAGCCAGACGTCGTCGCCCGCCTCGACGACGCCCGTGATGGGCACCACGGTCAAGTCCTTGACCAGCCCGACTGCGGTGATGACGAGCGTGGGGGCGACCGGGTCAGGGGTGCCGTCGGGATGCACGAACACGTTGTACAGGGAATCCTTGCCCGACACGAACGGGGCCCCGTGATGCAGGGACGCGTCGTGACAGGCCGCGCACGCCGCGACGAGCCCACCGAGGGTGGCAGGATCGGTGGGGTTCCCCCAGGCGAAGTTGTCGAGCAGCGACAGTTGGTCGGGGTCTGCGCCGGCGACGACCACGTTACGAATGGCTTCGTCGATCACGTTCCAGGCCATGGCTCCAGGGTCCAGCCGACCCATCGCGGCGTTGACCCCGATACCCAAGGCCATGCCTCGCGTGCCACTGGTCCCTGGCGGGATCAACACGGTGCCATCACCCGGGCCATCGCCCTGCGGCCCGCCGTAGGGCCGGACGTAGGTTCCGCCCAACACCTCGTGATCGTAGGTTCGCAGGACCGACTCGTTGGAGCGGATCGACGGGTGTGCGAGCAGCCTGAGCAAGGTCGCTGCCGGGTCGATCGGATCGTTGGTCCGGTTGGCGGAACGATGCCCGACCTCGACCCGCTCTGCGATCATCTGACGTTGCGGCCGGCCGTCGTGCAGGAAGCCGCAGTCGAGGTCGATGACCGGCTGATCGGGATCGCCACCTGCGCTGTCGCGGACCACCAGGCGTCCGCGACCGGTGAACGTACCGATCACCGCCGCGCCGACCGACCATCGTCCTGCCAACTCGAGCAGAGGCTCCGGGTCGGGGACGGCGAGCACCATTCGCTCCTGAGCCTCGGACAGCCAGACCTCCCAGGGAGCGAGCCCGGGGTACTTCCGGGGCACCAACGCGAGGTCGACGTCGGCCCCCAAGGTGTGGGCCATCTCGCCGATCGCCGACGACAAGCCACCTGCGCCACAATCGGTGATGGCGTTGTAGAGCCCGGCATCACGGGCTTCGAGCACGACGTCGATGAGGCCCTTCTCGACGATCGGGTCGCCGATCTGCACCGACGAACCGGCGATCTCCGCGGTCTCGACGCCCATGGTCTGCGATGAGAACGTGGCACCGCCGACACCGTCGCGACCGACGGCCCCGCCGAGCACGACGATCGAATCTCCAGGTTGCGCCATGGTGGGGTTGGAGCCGGTGGGCAGTAGGCCGAAGCATCCCGCGAATACCAACGGCGTCGTGGTGTAGGACGGGTCGTGAACGATCGCACCGGCGAGGTTCGGGACGCCGATCTTGTTCCCGTAGTCGCCGACCCCGGCGATGACGCCGTTGCGAACACGATGCGGATGCAGCACGCCATCGGGTAACCGATCGAGCGGTAGGTCCTCGGGGCCGAAGCACAGGATGTCGGTCAGGGCCACCGGCTTGGCCGACACCCCCAGGATGTCCCGCACCACGCCGCCGACGCCGGTATTGGCTCCGCCGAAGGGTTCGAGCGCCGAAGGGTGGTTGTGGGTCTCGGCTTTGAGGGCGATGTCCCAGCCCGGCTCGAACTCGACGATGCCGGCGTTGTCGACGAAGGCGCTGCGCACCCATGGCGCGTCGAGCCGATCGGTCGCGGCCCGCAGGTAGCTCTTCAGCAGTCCGTCGACGACCTCGCCGTCGGGCTCGAAGGTGATGCGGGCCCGAAAGGTCTTGTGGGCGCAGTGCTCGCTCCAGGTCTGCGCGAGCGTCTCGAGCTCTGCATCGGTGGGCGCCCGGCCCTGCTCTGCGAAGTGCGACTGGATGACCCGAAGTTCTTCGACATCGAGGCCGAGGCGACGTGATCGGTTCAACGCGGCCAGGCCGTCCGATTCGAGCCTGGCGAGAGGGATCGACAGCGTGCCCAGAGCCTCGGCCTCGGTCGCCGCAAATGCCGGAGCCAGCTCGCCCACACCCCAACGTTCGATGACCTCGTTGTGCAACACACGCCGGGCGAGAAGCTCGATCGCAGCACCGTCGCGGCCGGCGTCGAGGGCCGAGCCGTCGGCCCGGTGCACGTCGATCACGTGGCGTCGCCCGATGGAGGCCGCTTCGAGATCCAGCCCGAGCTCGGCCGCAATTCGGACCAGCTCGGCCGCCTCGCGGTCGGTGACCCCGGGTCGTAGACCTGTCTCGACGATCAACCCATCGTTACGAAGCTCACCACGATGGCACCACCACTGCCCCACGGGGTCGATCAACAGCTGCTCGGACAATCGCTCGGCGAGATGGGCAGGATCGTCGCTGCGCGCCCGAATGTGAACCACCCGAAAGGTCTCGAGCGAACGCACGGAGAAGCCGAGCGCTTGGATCTGCGAACGGGTATCGGAATCGATGGTCGCGCCGGGACCGACGACGATGGCTAGCTCACAAAGCCCCACACCCCCAGCATGGGGGTCACAGCACCGAGACACTGCCTGTGGACCGAAAATTTCTTGTCTGGCCCCGAGACGCTCGTGCATGGGTGGATATTTGGTAGGAATAGGGTCGAAGAAACCATCGGGACCGACCCCTCATCGGTCGAAACGAGTAGATCGGTTCATCAGAGCCGGGTACGGCGACGAAGACGTTGTGCAGCAATGACCCTGGACCATCCTCCATCAACCGTCTCTCCCACCAGGTCCGTCCTGGTCGTCGAGGACACCGCTGAGTTCCGACAGCTCCTCCGGAGCCTGCTCGAGGCGGAAGGTTACCGGGTGACCGTCGTTGGTACCGGGTCGCAAGCGTTGACCGAGGGACGACTCGACGACCCTGATGTGATCGTGTTGGATCTTCGTCTCCCGGACATGGACGGCATCGAGGTGTGTCGTCAGCTGCGTACGTTCACCGAAGCCTACATCATCATGGTGACCGCTCGTGACCACGAGATCGATCGTGTCGTCGGGCTGTCGTTCGGAGCCGACGACTACGTGGTCAAGCCCTTCTCCCCTCGAGAGCTGGCCGCCAGGATCCAGGCCATGCTGCGACGACCCCGGAGCGCTCCGAGCCAGCAGCCCCATCCCGATGTTCACGTCTTCGACGGTTTGACCGTCGACGTTCGAGCCCGCGAAGTTCGCGTCGATGGGTGTCTCGTCGCACTCACGAAGATCGAGTTCGATCTCCTTGACGCACTCAGCGGCCAATCGGACATGGTCTTCTCTCGCGAAATGCTGATCGACCACGTGTGGGGCTCCAGCTGGTATGGCGACGGACGCATCGTCGACGTGCACATCGCCAACCTGCGACGCAAGATCGACCTCGGCGGGTACCAGTGGGTCAAAACCGTGCGCGGTGTCGGTTATCGACTCAACGTCAGCTGAACGCGCGCTTCGGCCATGCGCCGCCGTGTTCGCTCGGCGATGCCGACCAACCGCTCGACGAGGTCGCTGAGATCGACGACCCTTGCTCCGGTCGAGGCGATCTGCAGCTCCGCGGCGAGGGCGTGCAACGCGGCGGCACCCAGCATCGCACTGGTCGACTTCAGGGTGTGGGCCGCACGCTCCACTGCGGCCAGATTCTCGGAGGTGACCGCGGCAATCATCTCGTTCAGGCGCTCGGGGAGTTCGGCGATGTAGGTGTCGATGAGGGTGACAACGATCGACCCGTCGCCGAGCTCCTCCTTCAGCCGGCGCAGGACCTCGGACTCGACCAGCCTCGGTAGGTCGATGTCTGGGTCCGCCACCTCCGACTGATCGTCGGTCCCTTCGCCGGCGGCTTCTCGCGGGTTCAGCGGCAACCAGGCCTCGAGCGCCCTGGCGAGATCGTCGAGACCCAGCGGCTTCGAGAGGAAATCATCCATTCCCGCGGCCAGACAACGTTCCCTGTCACCGAGCATCGCCCGGGCGGTGACCGCGATCACCGGAGTCCGAGCCAGACCCATCGCCGACTCACGATGACGAAGTGCTTCCGTGGTCTCCAGCCCGTCCATACCCGGCATGTGCCAGTCCATGAGGACGGCGTCGAATCGCTGTGCCTCCAGCAACGCCAACGCGTCGAGGCCGCGCGGCGCTGTCACCGAGTCGACACCCAACTTTGCCAACTGCGATGTCACCAACAGCTGGTTGACCGGACTGTCGTCGACGACCAGGACGACACGACCCTCCAGGCCGGCTGAGGTCGGCGGGGGGGCCGAACGCCGTCCGTGGGGTCGCATCGACCAGCTGAGCGAGATAATCGATGATCTCGAGCAGCGAAGCGGTCTCCGATCCCAGCGCCGCCGCGAACGCGGCCGCGTGTTCGGGCGTCTCGGTCAACAGCTCGGCCAGTCCACTGATGGTGTGGGCCGGGTTGCGCAGCTGTCGAACCAGCGCGACCATGCGTTGCATCCGGTCGTCGCCCATCTCCGAGGCTACCGACGCGTCCGCTTCTCCCACGAGACTCGACCCACCTCTCCCGTCCTCTCTCCCGTCACGCTGCCTATACGATCGACTGGCTCTGATGATCTGACCTGAGGTCGGCCTTGAACTTCGATCAACTCTTCGCGCTCACCTCTGACGCCCGGTTCATCAGTGTCGACCACATCATCGTCGAGGTCAACGACGCAGCACGAGAACTCTACGGAGCCGCCACCAAGGACGCCCTCGTCGGACGCAGCATCGACGATCTCGTACCCAAGGAGTACCGGTCGTCGCTCCGGGAACGAACCGACGAGACGCTCGAGGGCCGCGGGCGAACCCGCGAAGCGAGTGAGGAGATCCTCCTTGCCGACGGTTCTCGTGTCCCGGTGCTGATTCGCTCCTGCCCCATCGACTACGGGCCTGCCTCCATGGCTCCCGACCGATTCGGCGACAAGCGGGCGGTACTGTCGCTGCTGCGACCGTTCACCGTCACGGCCGACGCTGAGCGAAAGCTGCGACAGCGAGCCGAGCGTTCGGCGATGTTCACTGACGTTTCCCTACAGCTCGCCCGGGCCAACGACGCCGAGCTCGACGCCACGATCGAGAACGTCCTCGGCGTCATCGCCCGCTCCGAGGGCGCTGATCGCGCGTATGTCAACCTCTTCGACGACGCCGACCGGACGATCTTCAGTTGCGCGTTCGAGTGGACCGCCCCTGGTATCGAACCGCAGCGTGAGTTCGTCCAGGGGTTCTCACGTACGGCGCTTGGTTGGAGCGCAGGCGTCATGGCCGACCACGACGTCGTCCACATCCCGGATCTTCTCAGCCTGCCTCCGGAGGCCGCTGCCGAACGGGACTCCTTCGGCCGCTACGGGGTGAAGTCGGTGCTCCAAGTCCCGATGGTGGCGGGGGGCGAGCTGATCGGCGTGCTCGGCTTCAACTCCGTCAACATCTCGGTCCGGTGGCCCGAGGACACCATCGAGTTCGTCCGGGGAGTCTGCGCTGCCATCGTCACCGCCGTCACCAGACGGAACGCGGTGCACTCGATGGAACGGGCGAAAGCCGAAGCCGAGCAGGCGAACCAGGCCAAGGACCTCTTCCTTTCGAGGATGAGCCACGAGCTTCGCGCCCCGCTCAACGCCGTCCTGGGCTTCACCGAGCTGTTGATGCTGGACGAGGGTCGCCAACCCTCCGATCGAGTCTCGCTCCGACAGGTCCACGAGAGCGGTCTCCACCTTCTGGCACTGGTCGAGGACGTACTCGACATCAGCCGGATCGAGGCCGGCCACCTCGCGATGTCGATCGAACCGGTTGACCTCGCCTCGGTGATCGACTCGGCCGTCAACATGGTTCGAAACGCCGGACTCGACGACGGTCTCGATGTAATCGTCGACCATGGGGGACGTCCGACGGTGGCGGCCGACCGTCAACGGCTGCAACAGGTCCTGGTCAACCTGGTCTCCAACGCTTGCAAGTACAACAAGTCAGGGGGGCAAGTCGAGGTCGTCGTGTCAACGGCAGAACACGCCTTGAGCGGCTCCCCAGGCCGGGCCGCGATCACGGTGATCGACACGGGCGTCGGCATCCCGGCCGAACACCTGGGCCGGGTCTTCGACCCGTTCGATCGGTTGGGTCGAGAGGAGAGTCCGATCGAAGGCACCGGCATCGGTCTCACGCTCACGCGGATGATCGTCGAAATGATGGGCGGCGCCATCGCGCTCGACTCGGTCGACGGCGAAGGCACGAGCGTGACCGTCGAGTTCGACCGGGCAATTGGCACCCCCGACATTGCCGCCGTCAGCGGACAGGACGGGCCTTCGATCGTACTGGCCATCGAGGACAACGAGGCCAGCCTGTTGCTCCTGCGCCACGTCGTTCAACGGGAGTCCGACCTCACCTTCCTGCACACCGCCACGGTGGCCGGCGCGCTCCGGCTCGCCGCCCAACGCCGGCCGGGTTTCATCCTGCTCGATCTGCAACTGGCCGACGGCAACGGTGAGGAGTTGATCAGCGCACTGCGGGGCGCTCGAGAGACCCGGCGTATACCCATCGTGGTGATCACTGCGGACGCCGACCTGACCGTGATGAGTCGAGTCATCAGCGCCGGGGCGGTCGACTCCCTACCGAAGCCGGTCTCGGTCAACCGCCTCCGCGAGGTGATCCGGAAGGTCATCCCGCTCCGGGACCTCCCCGAGTGATCGTCGACTACCCACCCGAACTCCCGATCACGGCTCGTCATGACGAGCTCCTCGACACGATTCGCGACCACCAGGTGGTCGTGGTGGCGGGTGAAACCGGGTCGGGCAAGTCCACGCAGCTGCCCAAGCTCTGCCTCGAGTTGGGTCGCGGCACCGACGCTCTGATCGGCCACACCCAACCGCGCAGAATTGCGGCCCGATCGATCGCGGAGCGGGTCGCCGAGGAACTGGGACAGGATCTCGGCGACGTCGTCGGATACCAAGTCCGGTTCACCGATGTCGTCAGCGACCGCACCCGGCTCAAGTTGATGACCGACGGAATCCTGCTGGCGGAGATCCAACACGATCCCCTCCTGCGCCGGTACGACACGATCATCATCGACGAAGCCCACGAGCGCAGCCTGAACATCGACTTCCTGCTCGGTTGGCTGCATCAGCTCCTCCCCCGCCGGCCAGATCTGAAACTGATCATCACGTCGGCGACCATCGACACCCAACGCTTCGCCGAGCACTTCGCCGGGCCCGATGGCGTGCCAGCGCCCATCATCGAGGTCTCCGGTCGGACGTTCCCGGTGGAACTCCGGTACCGCCCCATCGAGGAGGGCGACCAGACCGACGCCATCTGCGACGCGGTCGTCGAGTTGTTCCGCGACGTGCCCGGCGATGTGCTGGTCTTCTGCTCGGGTGAACGAGAGATCCGCGACGCCACCGACGCGTTGACCGACCTCGCCTTACCGAACACCGAGATCGTCCCGCTGTACGCCCGGCTCTCGGCAGCCGAGCAGCATCGAGTGTTCGCTCCCCACCGGGGACGCAGGGTGGTCGTCGCCACCAACGTTGCGGAGACATCGCTGACCGTTCCCGGCATCCGTTCGGTGGTCGACCCCGGAACCGCGAGGATTTCCCGGTTCAACCGCCGCACCAAGGTTCAACGCCTGCCCATCGAACCGGTCTCACAAGCCTCGGCCAACCAGCGGGCCGGCCGGTGCGGCCGCGTTGCCGCTGGTGTCTGCATCCGGCTCTACGCCGAGGATGACTTCGCCGGCCGCCCACCATTCACCGAGCCCGAGATCCAACGCACGAATCTGGCGTCGGTCATCCTCCAGATGGCGACCCTCGGTCTCGGCGACGTCGAAGCCTTTCCGTTCGTCGACCCGCCCGACCGCGCCTCCATCCGCGCCGGGGTCGCGCTGCTCGAAGAGCTCGGCGCCGTCCGACCCGGTCGTCAGGGCCACCGCGACTGGGTCACCAAGATCGGCCGACGACTCGCTCGGTTACCCGTCGATCCGCGACTGGGAAGAATGCTCGTCGAGGCCGAACGGCTCGGGTGTCTTCAGGAGGTGCGAATCATCGTCGCCGGACTGAGCATCCAGGACCCGCGGGAACGGCCGACCGGCAAAGAGCAGATCGCGCGCGAAGCCCACGCTCGCTTTGCCGATGACGGGTCGGACTTCCTCTCGTGGATCCATCTGTGGGAGCACCTCGAGACCGAGCGACGCGAACGATCGTCCAACCAGTTCCGAAGGATGTGCCGGAACGAGTTCCTCAACCCCCAGCGCGTCCGCGAGTGGCAGGACCTCCACAGCCAGCTCCGGCGAGCACTGTCTCGACGAGCACTGTCTGGACGAGCACTGTCTGGACGAGCACTGTCTCGACGAGCACCCGATCCCCACAACCAGCCGGCGCATCCCGACGTCATCCACCGGGCGCTGTTGTCCGGGCTGCTCTCACACGTCGGCAGGAAGAACCCGGACGGGCCCGACTACCGGGGCCCACAGGGAACGAGCTTCGCCATCGCGCCCGGATCCAGCCTGTTCAAACGGAACCCGTCGTGGGTGATGTCCGCCGAGCTGGTCGAGACCAATCGTGTGTGGGCCCGTGTCGTCGCCAGGATCCAACCCGAGTGGCTCGAACGCGTCGGAGCGCACCTGCTGGCCCGCAGCTACGGCGACCCGTGGTGGGATGTCCAACAGGGAGTGGCCAAGATCCACCACTCGGCCACGTTGTACGGGCTGCCCGTCTTCACCAACTGCATCGAGCTGCTCCACCGATCCGATCGGGATGCGGCCCGCTGGTTCCTGTTGAGCAACGCGTTCGCCCTGGGCGAGTGGGGCGCAAGGCCCCCGATCTTCGCCCAACACAACCGCGACCAACGAGATGCGGTCATCGCACTGGAGATCAAGTCGCGTCGCGACGATCTCCTGATCACGCACGAGCGCGTCATCGAGTGGTTCGACCATCGCGTGCCCAACGACGTTGCGACCGTCAAGGAATTCGAACGATGGTGGAGAGACAAGCGACTGGTCGAACCACACCGCTTCGACCTGGCCATCGACGATCTCACTGCCCCTGAGGCATCCGGGGTCGAGGCCGTGGCGTTTCCCGACGAGTTCGGCGACGGAGATGCCGCGCTCGGACTGACCTACGTGTTCGAACCGGGCCACCGCCTCGATGGCGTCACCATCGACGTGCCCCTCGATCAGCTTCGGTCGGTCGACGCCGCCGTCTTCGACTGGCTCGTGCCGGGCATGCGAGGCGAGCTGGTCGAGGCCATGTTGCGCTCCCTGCCGAAGCCGATTCGCAAGCAGTTGCTCCCCATCGCCGACGCCGCTCACCGGCTGCTCGACGAGCTCGAGGAGCGTTATCACCCGGCGCCGACGCGACCGCTCCTCGTCGCGCTGGCCCAGGTCCTCGGCCGGGCGCTCGGGGTATCGGTGTCTCCGGAGGACTTCGACGTCGACCGCATCCCCTCGCACCTCCGTCCACGGTTCCGCATCGTGGACGACCGATCGTTCGACGCCGAGGCCGAGGTCCTGGCCGAAGGCACGGATCTGGCCGCGCTTCGGGATCTCTTGGACGACCGCGTCCGGGCGATGGTGACCGGTGCAGGTCATGTGCTCGAACGCACGGACGTGACCACGTGGGACTTCGGCGACCTCCCCCGATCGGTGGAGGTCAGTCACCGAGGTCACTGCGCGGTGGCCTTTCCATCACTCGTGGTCCAAGGCGATCGCATCGACCTTCGCCTGCTGCCGTCAGCGGACGAGCAACACGAAACGATGTGGACCGCATACCGCCGATTCCTCGGACGCCACCGACCCTCATTGAGCAAGGTACTGCGTCCGCTTCTGACCACAGAGACCAAGCTGGCTCTGATCGTCAGTCCGTACGATTCGCCGACCACCTGGGTCGACGACTGCGTCGATGCCGCGATCGAAGCGATGATGGTCGAGTGGGGTGGGCCCGCCTGGATCCAGTCGGACTTCGAGACACACGTCCAGACGATGCGCCGCCTGCTCCCCGATCGGGTTGCCCATCTGGCATCACGCTCGCTGGAGGTGCTGGTCGCCAACCGTCACCTCCAGACCCGGCTCGAGGAAGCTCCTGGCGCGTTCGCCTTCGCCTACCGCGATGTCCGAGCTCAGCGTGATCGCATGCTGTACGCCGGGTTCATCGCCGAGGTCGGTTCCGACCGGCTGGACGACATCGCCCGCTACATCACCGCCGCGGTCCACCGGCTGGAGCGGCTCCCGGAAGCGCCGACGAGGGACAGCGAGATGATGGCGCGGGTTCGCGCGCTGGAGGCGGACTGGGATGATCTGGCCGCCCGCACCTCCTGGAGCGCCGAACTCGAGGACGTAGGTTGGCTTCTCCAGGAATTGCGCGTGACGCTGTTCGCCCAACACCTGCGATCCGGCCAACCCGGTCGCAAGCCGGTCAGCGAGAAGCGGGTGCGCGCCCAGCTCGATCGCCTACGGACGATCGGATGAGCCGAGCATGGGCACCCCCTCAGCTGTCCGAGGTCAAGCCGAGCTTCAGCCGCGGCCGATGAACGGCATCGCCGTCGCCATGATGGTCATGAACTGGATGTTGGCGTCGAGTGGCAACGACGCCATCTGGAGAACCGCATCGGCAATGTGACTCACGTCCATCGTCGCCTCGGGTCGGATCGAGCCATCGGCCTGTTTCGCTCCCGACGCAATGCCTGCGACCATCTCGGTGAAAGCGTTCCCGATGTCGATCTGACCACAGGCAATGTTGTACGGGCGGCCGTCGAGCGAGATCGTGCGGGTCAGGCCGGTGAGCGCGTGTTTGGTCGACGTGTAGGGGGCCGAACCCGGCCGGGGCACATGGGCCGAGATCGACCCGTTGTTGATGATGCGACCACCCTGCGGATCCTGGGCTCGCATGGCCGCGAAAGCGGCACGGGCGCAGAGGAAGGCGCCGGTGAGGTTGGTGTCCACCGATCGTCTCCAGTCCTCGACAGAGATCTCGTCGATGGTTCCAGCCCTGGTGAAGATGCCCGCGTTGTTGAAGAGCGCGTCGAGACGGCCATAGCGGGCCACGAATTGCTCGACCATGGACTGGACGAACTCCTCATCGGCGATGTCACCCGCCAGGACCAGAACGTCAGCGCGTCGGTCCGGTTCGACGGCGGCCGCGACCGCTTCGAGCCGGTCGACTCTCCTACCGACGAGACCGACCGACCAACCGGCGCCAACGAATCGCTCGGCGGTTGCTCGGCCGATCCCCGAGCCCGCACCGGTGATGATGATCGTCCCTGTCATCCCGGAACTGTACCGTCTCGCCTGTGCCTGGTTCGTCTGTCTCTGGTTCGTTCGTGTTCGGCGTCGACCTCGACGGAGTGTGCGCCGACTACACCCTCGGGTTCCGCGACATCGTGGCCCAACATCGAGGCGTCGACCCCGAGACGCTCACCCTCGAACGGTCGTGGGGCTTCCAGGAGTGGGGCATCGACGACGCGGAGTTCAACGAACTCCACCGCTACGCCGTCGCCGAACTGCACATGCTTCGAGATCTTGCCCAACTCGAGGGGTGCGCCGACGCGCTCTGGCGGCTCTCCGACGCCGGCATCTGGATACGCATCATCACCCACCGGCTCTACACCAACTGGGGCCATGCCGCGGCCATCGGCGACACGGTCACCTGGCTCGACAACGCCCAGATTCCCTATCGGGACATCTGTTTCCTCGGAACGAAACCGGAGGTGGAGGCGGACGCTTACATCGACGATGCCCCGCACAACATCGACGCCCTCCGTGAGGCGGGTAACGACGTGATCGTGTTCGACCAGCCCTACAACCGCCATCTCGACGGACCCCGAGCGTGTGACTGGCACGAGGTGGAAGAGATCGTGATGGCACTGGCCGCGCAGCACCCCAGCACTCGAGACCACGCGATTCAGCCCCAGTTACCCGGCATCGACGCAGGCGCCGACCGGCTGCTGCGCCGAAAGAGCGTGACTTGAAACGAAGGGCAGGCCGTTCCCGCCAGACGACTGTGTGTCAGACGACTGGCTGGGGACTCGCGGCCGACGCCAGGCGATCGAGGGTTTCGGCCCACCACGAGGTCTCGACGACGGTGCGTCCCGGAATGTTCGACAGAACCTCGTCGACCAACGCGGTCACGTGCGGTTGCCCCTGAGCGGCCAGACGCAGATCGAGAAGGTGGTCGACGACTCGGCCACGATCGATCAGCTGTCCGCTGAAGCTGCCCTTGAACTCTTCGATCAGGTTCTCGATCACAGTGACCATGCTCGCATGTATCGGACGCGATCAGGGGGTCGGTTGAGAAGAACCTTTGAGAGTCAATCGACCCAGCACCCGCGTTACCCGACGAGCACGTCCTCGAGCACCGGCTTGAGGTACTCGAGAAACACCTCGGGGTTCTCGCTCATAGGGAAGTGCCCGACGCCTTCCATCAGCGTCCACGTCGAGCCTGGGATGGCTTCGTGCGCCGAACGTCCCGCCTCGGGTGTCGCTGACCAGTCGTACTCGCCGGACAGGAGGTGGACGGCCACCTTGGACGTGTCGATCGCAGCAGCCTCGGTTCGCAGATCGTGGTCGACGATGTAAAAGTACAGATCACCGAGGAACGCCGCGGGCCATCCCTGTGAATAGACGAACGCCGTCTCCTTCCGCAGCGCCTCAGGCGACTGCGGAGCCGTGAGACCCTCCATCAAGGCCGCCTTGTAGGCCGAATCGATACGAGGGTGCCACAGGTGCGTCAGGGCTTCGTAGTTCCCCTCGGCTTTCAAAGCAGGTTCGACACCGATGACGGCCCGGAATCGATCGGGGTGGTAGCGAGCGAGATCGAGCGCGAGGAGGCCGCCGATGGAACAGCCCATGAACACCGGACGATCGAGCGCCAGGGCGTCAGCCACTGCGAGCGGGATCGACATCAATGACTCAGTCGTGAGCCGATAGGGCTCCGACCACCACGCCCGGCCCGTCGGCGGCAAGGACTTCCCGTGGAAGGGAAGGTCGTAGGCGACGAGTTGGAAGTGGTCGGTGATCCACGGGTCCTCGAACAGGTGACGCCACTGGGCACCGTGCGCGCCGGCGGTGTGCTGCAGCAGGAGCGGTACGCCTTGACCCGCGGTCTCCACGTACAACCGGTGGTCGACGCGATCCGCGCCGACGCCCAACTCGACGTGGTAGTAACGGCCGATCGGTGCGTCGACGGGCCCGAGATGTCGGGAAACGTACGGCCCCGCAGATACCGGCCGTCCGTGCCTGGACTGGCGGAGCAGGTCGATCGCTCGGCTGATGGCACCGTAATGCTGGGCGTACGCCTCCTGATCACCGCGGATCTTCAGCCCGCGATGACGGGCCGATGCGAGGTCGTTGCACTGCGCCGGAGGCACCGCAGCCAGCAGCGCGGACCAGATGTCGGATGCTGCCTCGATCGTCACCTGGCCACCGCCTCCGCCATCGATGAACGGGTGGTCATGGCCCGACTCTGTCGCGCTCGCCACGCCATCGACGACGGCCAACACGAGTCGAGGTGGCAGCTCGGCGAGACCCG
>JAQCHM010000032.1 GCA_027730885.1 Actinomycetota bacterium
GCGCAGCATGGACTGGTCGGAGAAGTAGGTGAGGAGCCCGCCGTAGCCGGTCAGCACCAGGTTCGGAGCATCCTGCTGGCGGAACACGCCGGTGTGCATCTCGCGTTCGAAGAACGCGACCGCCCGCCGGAAGTAAGGCTGGAGGGCTTCGCCGAGGTTCACTCCGAGCGGGCTCTGCTCGGACAACGCCTCCCTCCGAACGATTCTCACGATCTCGGGATTCTCCTTGAAGAACCGGAAACTCACCTCGAGAACCACGTCGATGAGATCCCATCCGTCGAGACCACCGACCTTGGTCCGTTCGATCTCGGCTCCCCACTCGGCCAAGGCATCCAGGAGTACCTGCTGGTAGATGGCTTCCTTCGACGGGAAGTAGTGCAAGAGGCTCGGGCGGCGAATGCCCACGCCCGCAGCGATGTCGTCGAGTGACGTGCCCTCGAAGCCCTGACGGGCGAAACAGTCCTTGGCTTCCCGGAGAATGAGGTCCCGGGTTGGTAGGTCCCTCACAACGGGGGACACTACCGCGTATGGAGATCATCGCAGCGCTGTTCATGGACGACATCGAAACCCGCTCCGTGCCTGGTCCGTCGACCCGAATCGACCTCGGGGGCATCCAGTTCTCGGCGCCGGCACCAGCGCCGGTTCCGTGCACCATCGCCCCACACCTGGTGGTCATCGTGTGGGCCCCGGCCGTCGACCCGGCATCCGGGGGCTCGCGGGCCTCGGCTGGTCCGGCGTTCGGGGTGCTCGAGGTCGTATTCCGATACGCCGGCGCCTCGCCCGACGATCCACCCCTCGCTCGCAACGTCCAACCGCTCACCATCGAGCCGGGCAAGTTCAACTACCGCCTGGTACGAGCCGAGCTCGCGTTCGACAGCTATTCCACCGTCGTTGCCCACTGCCGGATCGACCAAGGTCCCGTGCGGCTGGTGCCCTACACCCTGCTTCCTCCGGTCGCCTGACGAGCCATGGTCGCCGAATGGTTGGCCGATCACGATCCCAAGCGTTCGTGTGCCTCGGGTATGTCGCGTCACCCGGACCCCGCCGTGGCGGTGGCCGAAGCGGTCGGGTGGGTCCTCGAAGACCTGGAACACCGGCCGACCATCGCCATCGTCTTCGTCTCCGGGCGGATGGCGGCGGCGTTCGAGCCGATCATCACCGCAGCCAACACCCTGTTGTCGCCATCGATCCTGCTCGGCGTCACTTCGTCCGGCGTGCTGGCAGGCGGGGAGGAAGCCGAGTCCGGCGACGCGATCGCTATCTGGGCCGGGACCATCGACGGTGTTCGGTCCTTTCATCTCGACACCGTCCCCGGACACGAACCCCGCGTCGTCGGGCTCCCTCCAGATCTCGCCGACGGGTCGACGCTGCTCGTTCTCGCTGACCCATTCAGCCTTCCCGTCGAGGCGCTCATCGATCAGATGAAATCGCAATGCCCGCTCGTCGCGCTGGCCGGAGGCCTCGCATCGCTCGGACCGGGGCGCAATCGACTTGCTGCCTCGCGACCGTCTGCCAGCGCCGGTCTTCTGGAGTTTCGGAGCGAGGGAGCCGTCGGCGTCGTGTTCCCGCCGGGGTCGGTGGTGCCGGTGGTGAGCCAGGGCTGTCGCCCGATCGGGCAACCCTGGACGGTCACGGCCGCCGATGGCCAGGTCATCGGCGAACTCGGCGGACGACCCGCGCTGGACCGGGTGAACGAGATGATCGCCGACCTCGACGCTCGAGACCGGCTGTGCGCCTCCCAAGGCCTCCACCTCGGCCTCGTTGCCAACCCTCGGGCCACCGAGTTCGACCGCGGGGACTTCCTCATCCGCTCGGTTCTGGGCGCCGACCGGGAGACGGGCGATGTCGTCGTCGGAGTCACTGTTCACCCGGGCGACGCCATCCAGTTCCAGGTCCGCGATGCGGCCTCGGCCCACGACGACCTCGCCGCATTGCTCTCGTCCGTCGTGGACGTACCGCCGATGGGTGCACTGATCTTCACCTGCACCGGGCGGGGCAGTCATCTTTTTGCCGAGCCGAGTCACGACGCGGCGCTGGTCAGTGAGTTCACCGATGGGCGCGGCGTTGCCGGCATGTTCTGCGCCGGTGAACTTGGTCCCGTGGGACGGGGTGAGAACGCCGCCCGTGTCAACGTGCTGCATGCCTTCACCGCCACGGTCCTGCTGTTCCCCGCTACGGTGCAAGCTTCGAGTTGAGCCGACCCTGGGAACCTACGTTGACCGACATACCTGCCGCTGCCACCGCCCTCGATCAAGAAACCATCAGCGTTATCCGGGCGCTCGGGATGGATGGCCCGCGGGCAGCCAACTCAGGGCATCAAGGCACCGCGATGGCCCTCGCTCCCCTCGCCCATGTGCTCTACAGCCGAGTCATGAAATACGACGCGGGCGACCCGAGCTGGCCCGATCGTGACCGTTTGGTTCTGTCGGCCGGACACGCTTCGATCCTCTTGTACTCCATGCTCTACCTCACCGGCCACGGGCTGGAACTCGACGATCTCCGCCAGTTCCGTCAATGGGGATCGGCCACGCCGGGTCACCCCGAGGTCGGGCACACGGCAGGCGTCGAGGTCACCACGGGCCCCCTCGGGCAGGGTCTCGCCAACTCCGTCGGCATGGCCATCGCCGAGCGCAATCTCCGAGCCCGGTTCGGCGAAGCGATCTGTGACCACTACACCTTCGTCATCGCGGGCGACGGCTGCCTGTCCGAGGGGGTCAGTCACGAGGCGGCGTCGCTGGCCGGCCACCTTGGGCTCGGTCGGCTCATCGCGTTCTACGACGACAACCACATCACCATCGACGGCGTCACCGAGTTGGCGCTTTCCGACAACGCAGCCGCGAGATTTGCGGCCTACGGCTGGCACGTGATCGACCTCGCCGAAGCGTCCGAAGATCTGGTTGCGATGGAGCAGGCCGTCCTCGACGCCAAGGCCGTGACCGATCGGCCCTCGCTCATCGTCATCCGTTCACACATCGGTTTCCCGTCGCCCACTCACACCGATGACCACGAAGCCCATGGCCTCGCGTTCAACGCCGAGGACATCGCGGCGACCAAGGAGCTCATGGGTCTGCCGGCTGACCAGAGCTTCTGGACACCGGCCGCTGTCGTCTCCAACTACCGAGACATCGGGTCCCGCGGTCGCAAGCATCGCCGGGCATGGGCGGAGCGCGTCGACCAACTGCCGGCCGAAGGGCCGTGCGGCGTGGAATGCCGCCTGGGCCGGTACCGGCCTCGAGGGCTGGCAAGGCCTGTTGCCGTCATTCGAGCCCGGGTCCAAGGTCGCCACCCGCAAGGCTTCGCAGAACGTGCTCGCCGCGCTGACCGGCGCGGTGCCGGGACTCATCGGCGGTTCCGCCGATCTCACCGGCAACACCGGCACCAAGCTCGCCGGCGAATCGGCCAACTCGCCAGAGCACCCAGAGGGCAGGCAGATCTACTTCGGCGTGCGGGAGCACGCCATGGGCTCGGTGCTGGTCGGCCTGGCTCATCACGGCGGCACGCTGCCCTTCGGCGGCACGTTCCTGGTGTTCGCCGACTACATGCGTCCGGCTGTCCGTCTGGCGGCGATGTCGAGGGCCAAGGCAGTGTTCGTGTGGAGCCATGACTCCGTCGGCGTCGGCGAGGACGGTCCAACGCACCAGCCGGTCGAGCACGTCATGAGTCTCCGGACCATTCCCGACCTGCGCGTCATCCGTCCTGCGGACGCCACCGAGACCGCCGGCGCGTGGAAACTGGCCATCGAGTCCGACGGGCCCACGGCCCTGATCCTGAGCCGCCAGGACCTCCCGGTGCTCGAACAGACCTCGGTTGATCTGGTTGCCCAGGGTGCCTACGCCCTGCTCGATCCCCCGTCTCCTGACGCCGTCCTCGTCGGGACAGGCAGCGAGGTGGCGCTCTGCCTCGAAGCGGCCCAGGCGTTGGCGGCCGACGGCATCACGGTCCGAGTCGTCTCCATGCCGTGTTGGGAAGCCTTCGAGGATCAGCCGTTCGACCTCCAGGAGTCGATCCTGCCCTCGGACCTCCCCACCGTGTCCGTCGAGGCCGGTGTCACCCTGGGCTGGGGTGAGCACGCTGACATCGCCGTCGGCATCGACCGGTTCGGGGCGTCGGCCCCTGGCGATCTGGTGCTTCAGGAGCTCGGCATGAACGCCGACAACGTTGCCGACGCCATTCGTGATCTACTCGGCAGCATCTGAAGATCGGGGAGCCACTCATGGGACGCCTAAAAGATCTGCATGCCGAACAGGGCCAGAGTCCTTGGCTCGACAACCTCCGCCGCGGGTGGATGACCAGTGGTGAGCTCCAGGCCTGGATCGATCGGGGCGTGCGCGGCCTGACCTCGAACCCGTCGATCTTCGCCAAGGCGATGATCGACACCGACGACTACGACGCCGAGCTCACCACCCTCGTGAACTCCGGCACCGGCATCGAGGACGCCTACTGGCAACTGGTCATCGGCGACATCGGTCAGGCGCTCGCGCTGCTACGACCGGTGCACGACGCTTCGGGCGGCGAGGATGGCTACGTCTCGGTCGAGGTGTCCCCCGCGCTGGCCCACGACGAGATGGCAACCGTGGAGGCGGCACGAGAACTCGATCGCCGTATCGATGCTCCGAACGTCTACATCAAGGTGCCGGCAACGATCGAAGGCGTGGCCGCGATCGAGACCCTCATCGGCGAGGGTCGTTCGATCAACGTCACGCTCATCTTCAGCCTCAGTCGCTACGCCGCGGTCATGGAGGCCTACCTCGCCGGGCTCGAAGCCCGACCGGCCGACGCCGACCCGTCCACCATCTCGAGCGTCGCCTCGTTCTTCATCAGCCGGGTCGACGTCGAAGTCGACCGGCGGCTCGACGCCATCGGCTCCGACGATGCGCTCGCCCTCAGGGGTAAGGCCGCCATCGCCCAGGCCCAACTGGCGTACGACGCGTTCGTGCGCACGTTCGCCGGTGATCGCTGGGAGGCCCTGGCTCGTCGGGGCGCACGCGTGCAGCGCCCGCTGTGGGCCTCGACGTCGACCAAGAACCCGTCGTACCCCGACACCCTGTACGTCGACACCCTCATCGGCCCGAACACGGTGAACACCCTGCCCGACGCCACTCTCGTCGCCTTCGACGAGCACGGCACCATCGCCAGGACGATCGACGCCGACGTGGCCAGTGCCTCCGCGGTGATCAACGGTCTGCTCGATCTCGGCATCGACCTCGAGGACGTCGCCCTCCAGCTCGAAGCCGAGGGCGTCACGGCATTCGCCAAGAGCTTCGACGAGGTTCTCGACACGTTGGAACTTCGGGCGAAGGACATCCGCAGCGAGTAGGAGCTCTATCCGGTCTACGCAATCGGCAGTCGCCGACGGTGCCGAGTTGGCCTCCCAACGGAGTCGTTCGGCTCGACCTGGTGCCGCCTCCTAGACACCGGGCCACTCATATGGGACGAAGTAGGGCGCCTCGCCGCTGTTGCCGGGTGGGTTCCTGGGCGGGCGATATCGAGCGCCGCTCGCTCGGCCGGGCTAGATCTCCAAGATGGCGACGTTGGGATGTGGTGCTGCAAGCCGGCGTAGATCCTCGGGGTCGTGCGTGGCGATGATGCCGCCTCCGAAGCGGATCGCGGTGGCGACGACGAGCGCATCGATGGCCATCTCGCTGCCGGCGCCAACGTTCGCCAGGAGATGACCGGCGACGCGTGCCATTCGTGCACCCGTTGTGACGACCTGTGCGAAGCCGCGTGCGAGCACTGTGTCGATGGCCTCATCGGTGCCGCGCCCGCTGTACAGCTCGACGAGCACTGCGGCCGGGACCCGGATCGGCGCGTTGCGCGAGTGCGCGCTTCGCATCGCTGCTCGCACCGCGATGTGACGAGACCGATCGACTCGGGGTCGAGCGAGTGCCGAGACCGCCTCGCTGTCGAGGACTAGGACGGCCACAGGTCGTCGACCGACTCGATGAGTCCCTCTGGGGTCGGCCCGAACTCGGCGTCGAGTTCGTCGAGGTACTCGTCGAGCAGATCGCGCTCGAGTTCGTGCTCGACCGCGCGGGCGACGAACCCGCTCAGGCCTCGATCGCCCACATGGCTCTCAACACGCGAGGCGAGGGTCTGCTCGACACTTACGGACCACTTGGTAACAGCCAGACAACACTCCTACCATGGTAGGAATCGGGAGTACAACCCGCGCGCCGAGCAGATGGCCGAGACATCGATGGGTGGGAACCGGCACCGGAGACGTTCACCTCGGCGTTGGATCCCTACCACGGCCGACCAATGCGCGAACTGGGCGACTGGGTTACCTGGCCACAGGCGCTCGCCGATCCTGCCGACGACAGGGCGGGATACGGCGCCCCAATCCCGCTCTACGTCTTGAGGCCGGCGCTGTCGGCCGAGCCGTTGGCCTTGCTCGCCAGCCACAGCGAGTCCGGTCTCACGCCGTGTGAGATCGTCTATGTCGAGTACTCGCCCGAGTTTGGCTATGTCCAGGCAACTTCCGACGTCGGTCGGACGTCGTGTGAAGTGACCGACGGACAGCACGGACCCACGGTCTACGTGTACGACGTCGGGGCGTCGACCGTTCCTGTCCGGATCCTTGTCGAGGGAGTCGAAACGCAATTCGGCACCACCAACTCGCTCACGAGCCACGTTGACTACCTCACCCCGTTGTTCCGCGAGGCGGGATGGCCTGTCGACAGGTCGAAGCCGACCCCGGAGAGGAACCGGCCCGGGTTGCGTCCTTTGTTCGTCACCTCGCCGGTGAGGGAGCAGACGGACCGGTCGATGTGAGCGTCTCGGTACTTGGGGCTGACGGCTGGGTCGACATTTCCTGCGGCCGCGGCCGGATGATCACCGCTGCCGACGTCGACATCGCATGTTCGGTTGAGCTTGTCGACGGTGTTCCCCGCCTCGTCACCGCCACTGGAGGTGGCCCCTACTCGATCAGGCGCCAGGGCACCGAGCTGCGGTTTCCTCTTGGCATCGACGCCCTCGATTTCACGGCGCCCCGCGGGGAGCGGGTCTCGTATTCGCTCGAAGTGTTTGTCTCCAACGATGCAGTCACGATCGACTGTGGCTCAGTTGACGTGCCATCCGAACTCGACACGAACGCTGTGCTCGGTCACGCCCGCCGGGCCAGCGCGTATGCAGGGGGGCCATTTGTCTACTGGGAGTTCGCCTTCATCTGTCCCGGCTGCGATAGCGCCCTTCAAACCACCGTCTTCCTCGTCAACGATGCACCGCCCGTCGTTGATCGACAGCCTGCTGGCCTTCCCGGACTGCTTTCGCCGTTCACCGTGCACGACTATCTCCTCGACGCAATTGCTGCTGGGAGCCAGGTCTCGGTCGAGTTCCTCGGCTACGGCTGGATCGGGACACGGGAGGTCGACCGCATAGGTATCAGGACGAGCTGCCCCATCGCAGACACACTGCCACCGGAGCTTGGCGCCACCTACTGCAACTACACCGGTGAATGAGCACTCCTGGTCGATCTGTCCACCGTCCGGTTCTGACGACCGATAGTGCGTCAGGTCAGGCGCAGTTGTCTTCCGCGTACCTCTGTCTTCCGCGTACCTCGCGATGGCGGTCATGCTCGCCGAAGTCGGGGGATCAGCCCGTTGGGCTTCGGCCAGTCCTTCGTCGCCAGTGATGCACTCGGCCAGATCATCGAGCGCCTCCGCCGGCGGGCGAATCATCGTGACGTCTTGGGCGAGGGCAGCCGGCGATGCTGCTACAAGCGCCTCGTAGTGACGTAAACGCGGATCATCGTCGAAGTCGGCGACGGCGAGTCCGCAGACCCGACAAGCGTCGGGATCCGGTCTGGCTCGGTCGTGATCGGACTCGCTCGCACGCGTCCGCGGACGCGTCGACAGACCGGTCCACGTTCAGAACCTACGATCTTATCTTGACTGTCACAGGCCATCTTTAGACTCAGTCGAGCGGAGCTCGACCAGCACAATCCGAGTCCGGTCGGCGGAAAGAAGATGACCATGAAGTCCAGCCCTCTCAGCCAGGTACTGCGGACCCTCACGGCCGGGTTGACCCAGACCCACTTCCAGTTGGTGGTCGCTGCCGCCGATTTCGCCGACAGCGATGAGTGGGCCCGCGACGGCTCGCCGACACCAGCTCATTGGCTTGCGGCGGTGGCCGATGCCGAGACCTGTACTGCCCGCGAATGGGTACGTGTCGGCCGCGCCTTGCGGTCGTTGCACGCGTCCGCGGACGCGTTCGCCAGTGGCAGGTTGTCCTACGCCAAGGTCCGGGTCCTCACCCGTTTCGCCAACGCCGACAATGAGGCCGAACTGCTGCAACTCCCCCTCGACACGACCGCCAATCACCTTCCCCGGGTGTTGGCTGCCTGGCTCAACCGGACCAGCGACCCCGCCGACCTCGAAGCCCACCAACACCAACAGCGGTCCCTCGCCAGCCGCCTCGAACCCGACGGCATCACCATCTTCACCCTCAAAGCTCCACCACACCTGGCCGGCATCCTGACCGCCGTGCTGGACGCCATCGTCATGCGGGCCACCCCCACGCGCGAACCCGACGGGACCTGGCCCACCCTGGCCCAGCAGCAGGCCGACGCACTCGCCGCCACGCTCACCAACGGGGCCGGTGGTGTCACCACCGAACTCGTCCTGCACGTACGCGGCGACGGCTGCACCCTCGACGACGGCACGCCCATTCCCGACACCGTCGTCGAACGGATCGCCCCGACCGCTTTCCTTCGGGCCCTGATTCACGACGCCGACGCCCGACCGGTCAACGTCAGCCACCGACGCCGCCACCCATCCACACGCCAGAAACGCCTGGTGAAGGAACGAGACCGTGCGTGCATCGACTGCGGCCGACAACAACTCCTCCATTACGACCACAACCCGCCCCACGAACGGACGGGCCACACCATCACGAACGAACTCGAACTCCGCTGCGCACCCTGCCACCGCCGACGACACGTCGACGAAGCAGCGGCCTGAGGCTCCCCTCCCGAGCGGACCACGGGGTCCCGCATCGAAACGCGCTGATCGGGGGACCGCAACTCGCCGACCGCGGTCGTGCCTCGAGTGCTCACGAGTAACGTGCCGACCGTGTTTCCTGCTCGGTGTATCGGGGTGCTTCTCGCCATCATCGCCGTGGCGGGGTGCACCGACGGCGCGCCGTCCGTGGCCGGGCCGAGAGGATCGAGCGCCACGCCGGGCGGCGCCGAGGCCGGGGTGATCGTTGAGGTCCGACTCCCCGAACGGCACCATTGCATCCTCGGCCCGGCCACCGGGCGGGTGTTCGGTTCAGACGGCGAGCTGGTCGCCACCTTCGAGTTCGAATCGGCGTGGTTGCTTCCCGGCGGCATCCCCAACTCGCAGTCTCCAGCTACCAGTACAGGGGCCGACCCATCGGTCATCGTCAGGTTGCCGGAGCCAGGCACCTACCGGTTTGAGCTCGATTCGATCGCCGTGTCGAACACGCCATGCGGGACCTGTGAGGAGGTTCTGGATGGCGTGAGCATGGAGGCCTATGCGGAGGACGGCTCGACGGTCGAGCTCCCGGCAGGCGAGACGCTGGCCGTCAGCTGAGAGCTCGAGTGAGACCGAGTCCCGGCGAACCTCCCAACGAATTTGACCTTCCCTCTACGGCACCGGGGTTGCTGGGTTGCGGAGGCGGTCGATGACTCCCACAATCGGAGTCAGGTCGGCCGCACGGATCGTGTGGCGCGAGATTCCCCAGCGCTGCAGGTTTCGGACGAGCTGGCTCACGATCTCGGTCTCGGTCCCGAACAGCACGAAAGGCGTGTCAAGGAGATCCTCGACGGAGGGCAGCAGGGGTTCATCGAGGACGGTTGCGAGGCGACTGCGGTACCTCCCGGCCGCGCTTCGGCGATCGCCCGACGTCTCCACCGTTTGGACCAGGGCGCCGAGACGGATCCGGCGCCCGCCTGATGTCGCGGCAAGACGCACCCGAGCGTCGACGTGTCGGGCCGACCACTGGGCCCCATGAGCGTGTCCATCGGGCAGCGTGCGACCGAGTCCGGTCAGTTCCAGGACGTCTGCCTGCCGGACAGCGACCTCGATCAGAAGTCGGGCGTTTCCGCCGATGAGAATCGGAACGTTGCGAGCGCCGGATGGTTGCCAACCGAGCATCGCTTCCTTGAGGCGCCACGTAGGCCCGTTGCTCGTCACCACCTCTCCGGCCAACAGGCGGCGAACCGCTGTCACCACGGCCTCGAGGTTCTCGATCCGTTGGATCGCCGAGGGATAGGCACGCCCGAGCTGTGTCCATTCCGCCGGAGTGTGTCCCGCTCCGATTCCCAGCATGGCCTGGCAATCGGACACCACGTCGAGCGTGGCGATCTCCGTGGCCAGCGCGAGAGGATCCCACGCACCTGCATTGACAACCGCCGGTGCAAGCAGCAGCCGGGTTGTCGCCTGCGCGGCTGCGGCCAGCGCGACGAACGGCGCCGGCGTCGATCCAGGGTGATCCGCGATCGACAGGGCTTCGAACCCGGCCGCTTCGGCCGTTGTCGCCAGGTCGATCCACTGCGCTGCGGTCGACAGCTCCGCCTGTACCGCGAACGAGATTATGGGCATTCGACCGGCACCAGAAGGCGACATGCTGGCGGTCAGCTGACCTACGGGGCCAGTTCTGCTCTGAGCTGAGCGAACCCCGCGCGTCCCTCGTCGCTGAGCAGCCAAGTGATGTAGTCAGGCCGGCTCCGGTTACGGAAAATCGGTCCGGAGAAGATGCGGGCCCACTCAGCCACCGGTTTGAGCATGGAGGCCATGGTCTCGTCGTAGCCGGTCCAGCTGCGTGCGTGCTCTTCCGACCGGAAGAGGTTCATGTTGCTTCACCGGAATGGTCGAGTGGACGCTTCACCTCCGACGGCCGAACTGGTGTATCCGACCATGGTCGGCGGTTCGACGGTGAGGATCTCCTCGTCGCGCATCTCGATGACGAGCGGCTCGCCGCAGTCAAGGCAAGGGGCCTCGACACGGATGAGCGAACCGGGGAAGAGCCAGCGCACGGCCAGCGACTCGAAGCCTCATTGCCCGAACCACGATCGTCGGCCATCGACCGAGATGCGGTGCTGCGTTGGCTGGTTGTTGAATGGCGGGAAGGAGGCGATGTAGTCGGTGCCGGGATGCACCCAGCCCGGCGTGATGGCCATCAGTTCGTGCACGAGTTCTCGGCCCCGCTCGACGGGAACGTCGAGCGCAGAAGCCAACTCGGTGAAGTGAGGCGCCTGACCGGTCGCGGTGATGGTCGCCATGATCGACGAGTAGGCCTGGTCGAGAAGATCCGTCATGAGGGCGTTCTCGCACACTCACGCGAAGCAGTAGCGTGCGATGAAGCTGAGAACCGAGAACCCGGGAGCGAGAGATGGACGAAGCACGCCGCGCAACACTCGAGGCCGAGATCAACGAGTTCATGGGGCGGTACAACGCCGGATTCACCAATGGCACCCGGGCCGACCTCGAAGCGCTCGTGCATCTGCCGGTGATCTACGTCAGCGAGACCGAGGCCCAGGTTCGAGACCGCTATCCCTTCGACCCGGAGAAGATGCGCGCCGCGACCGGCTTCCACCATCCCGAGACGACGGCTCGCATCGTGCACCTCGAGGAGGCACGGGCACACCTGATCATCGAGGGGACACGTCATCGGGCCGACGGGTCGGTGATCGAGTCGATCGACAGCTTCTACATCCTCCACAAGCGCGATGGCGAGTGGAAGGTGTCGGTGTTCTCGGGGATCCGGGGCGCTCGCCCCACTCCGTGAGCCACCGGTCGAACCTGCAGTCCCAGTCGCCGTAACCGACGACAGCCGACCGTCAGACGCCGGCGTGGCCGAAGACGTAGGGCTCCATTGTCTCCTGGGCGTCCTTGCGGAACTTGTGCCAGCGCCCTCCGCCGTAATAGGCGAGGCTCCCGGGCTCGGCGTCGCCGTGACCGTTGTAGTACGACAGGCAATCGCGCAACGGAGCCGTGGCGATGTCGGCAACCCGGCAATGGTCCGAGTACGCCTCCTCCGGTTCCTTTTTCACGTCGACGATCTGGTGGCCCTCTTCGCGCATGGTCTTGAGCAGCCACACCACGTAGTCGGCGTGGGCGTCGATGGCGTCGGTGAAGTTGAAGCTGCCGCCGCCACCTTGAGGTCCGGTGACGATGAACAGGTTCGGGAAGCCCTGACTGTGCAGTCCAAGGAAAGTACGGGTGCCCTCGGTCTGCCACTTCTCGCTGAGCGTACGGCCGTTGCGGCCGACGATCATGTTGAACGTCGAGGTCGCCATCCACTGGAAGCCGGTGGCGTAGATCAGGACGTCGAGCGGATATTCCTTGCCGTCGTGCACGACCCCGCGAGCATTGATCTCGCTGACGCCCATCGGGGCGGTGTCAACCAAGTGCACGTGGGGTTTGTTGAACGAGGGCAGGTACTCGTCGTGGAAGGTCGGACGCTTGCACCCATAGGGGTAGTAGGGCTTGAGGGCCTCGGCGGTCTTCTTGTCGGTCACGATGGCATCGACCCGGGCGCGGATCTGCTCCATGATCCGGAAGTTCGTCTCGAGCTGCTTCTGGATCAGCTCCTCGGGCGTGAGGCGACCCGCATGCTGCTTGCGCTCCTTGAAGTCGTCGACGACGCCCGCGAGGTAGTCGTCGTTGGCCTTGATGGCGGTACGACCCTCGGAGATGCGAGCAAAGCGAGCCCGCCGCGCACGGGCCCAACCCTCCTCCTGCTTCCAGGTCTCGATCTCTTCCTGGGTCGTGGCCCGCTGGTCGCGGGTGTCGATGGTCGACGGCGTGCGTTGGAAGACGTACAGCTCGCCCACCACCTTCGCCAGCTCGGGAATGGCCTGCACCGCCGTTGCCCCGGTGCCGATGATGCCAACCCGCTTCCCGGCGAGATCGATGTTGTAGTCCCAGCGCGACGTGTGGAACGTGTCACCCTCGAAGGTCTCCATTCCTTTGATGCGAGCCAGCTTGGGGCTGGTGAGGATGCCGTTTGCCAGGATCACCGTACGTGCCCGCATGGCGTCGCCACGATCGGTGTAGACGGTCCAACGGCCGTCCTCCTCGTTCCACTCGGTCTTGTCGACCGTGGTGTGGAAGAGGCAGTGGTCGTAGAAGCCGAACCGTTCGGCCAACGACTGGCAGTACTCGAGGATCTCGAACCCCGAAGCGAACTTCATGGTCGGGAAGTAGCCCATCTCCTCCAGCAGTGGGAAGTAGCTGTACGACTCGACGTCGCAGGCAATTCCCGGATAGCGGTTCCAGTACCAAGTGCCGCCGACGTCTCCCCCCTTCTCGCAGAAGCGGACGTCGACGATGCCTTCGGCCTGGAGCTTGTGCCACAGCAGCAAGCCGGCGAAACCGGCGCCGACCACGAGCACGTCGCACTCGTCGGTCAGCGCCTCACGCTGAACCGGATCGGTGGAATACACGTCCTGGAGGTACTTGCTGAACTCGCCGTCCATCGACATGTAGTCGGCCGCGCCACGGCGCTGCTCCTTGTACTGGCGGTACTTCGCTTGTTCCTCGGCGTCGAACACCGCGCCGGGAGGCGGTGGCGGCAACGTCGTGAGCGTCTCGTCCTCGATGACCGAGTAGCCCTTGCCAACGATCTTGTCGCTGGCCTTGGCCGCCTTGGTGTTGAAGGTCTTCAGTCCGGTGACGGGGTCAACCTTGATCGGGTCGGTGGTGGGCATGTCGACAGTCTCCTCATGCGCGAGTTTGTTCCTCGGGGGACATTACAACGGCCGACGACCTCGAGCACCTTGGCCAGCCGCCGCGGACGGGCGTAAGGTCCGGCCATGCACCAACGACGACCGACTGCTCCACGCGTTCCCCCGATCGAGAAGGTTGCGGTCAAGGCTCGCGAAGCCATGGCCGGCGGACCGGTCAATGCCATCAACGTGCTGGCGACCCTCGCTACGAACCGCACGATGAGCAAGGCCTTCGGCGACTTCGCCCAGACCCTCCTGTTCCGGGGTTCGGTTGATGCGAGGCTGCGCGAGATCGTGATCCTGCGCATGGGCTGGAACTGCCAGGCTGTCTACGAGTTCGGACAGCACACCCTGTTCGGCCGGTCGGTCGGGATGACCGAGGTCGAGATCTACCTCGTCACACGACCCGTCTCCCAGGGCGCCTGGACCGATGTCGAGCGTGCCTTGCTGCAGATGACCGACGACCTCTACGCCGACGACTGCGTGAGCGACGCAACGTGGGCCGAACTCGAAACGCACTTCGACCACAGCGCGATCCTCGAGTTCATGTTCGCCGCCCTGGGCTACCGCGTGGTGTCGGGAGTGCTCAATTCGTGTGGAGTCCAGTTGGACGGGGGCGTTCCCGGCTGGCCTACCGACCCCGGAGCGGAGGGAGCGTCGTGAGCGCGTCGACCCGGGGCCTGGGAGCGGTCGTCGGTGTGGGCGACATCCCCCCGAGTCGCACCACCCCAGGCGAGACGACGCTCAGTCTGATGGCCAAAGCCGCAGTCGCCGCCATTGCCGACTCCGGGCTCGACTTCGCCGATGTGGACGGTGTCCTAATGCATCCGATCGGCGGGGTTTCCATGTTGACCCCGTCCACCGTGATGGAGTTCATGGGTATGCAGGCGAACTTCGCCGAAGTGGTCGACCTCGGTGGCGCCAGCGGAGCCGGAATGATCTGGCGTGCGGCGGCCGCCATCCAAGCCGGCATGTGCAAGGCGTGCGTCTGCATCACCGGCTCGTCGAGGCGAGGACGCCCGGCGGTGCCGCCCTCGGCCGGTGGCGCTGCGAAGCGCACAGCGTCCGGCTGGAACATGCCGGACACCTCACCGTTCGCCGAGTTCGAGGTGCCCTACGGCAACGTCGGAGCCAACGTCGGCTACGCCCTGGTGGCCCAGCGCTACATGCACGAATACGGCGTCACCCCCGAGCAACTGGCGAAGGTGGCGGTGCACCAACGGGACAACGCCTGCCAGAACCCCGACGCCATCTTCTACGGCGAGCCCATCACTGTCGACGATGTGCTTGCGTCGCCGATGATCGTCGATCCCCTCCACCTGCTCGAGATCGTGATGCCTGCCGGGGGTGCCTCCGCTCTGGTCGTCGTCGGGCCCGAGTTGGCCGACAAGCTGGCGAACCCGCCGGCGTGGCTGCTGGGCGCAGGTGAACGCGTGACCCACAAGTCCATCAC
>JAQCHM010000033.1 GCA_027730885.1 Actinomycetota bacterium
ATCATGCTGGTTGGACCCGTGGTGACCGAAGGGCAATTTCTCGGTCGAGCCGCCGATCGCGAGCGACAGGATCTGGTGGCCGAGGCAGATGCCGAAGATCGGCACCGCACCGACGAGCCCCTTGACCGCATCGATGGCCGCGGTCGCCATCTCCGGATCTCCTGGACCGTTCGAGAGGAAGACACCGTCGGGATCGCGGGCCAGCACGTCGGCCGCCGAGGTACTCGCCGGCACAACCTCGACCCGACCCAGGCCCGCGAGGTGATAGATGATGCGTGTCTTGATACCGAAGTCGAAGGCGACAATGGACCGGCCGTGAGGCGCGCCGGAGCGGGCCTCGGTCACGTAGGCCTGATCGGTCGTCACCTGGGCGACCAGATCGACACCGCTGGTTCCGGGTTCGGCCGCTGCCGCCGCACGAAGTGTGGACGCATCGACAGCCCCAGGTCCTTCCGTGGCCCCGATCGCGCCGCACAGCGCACCGGTGGAACGCAGGATGCGGGTCAGACGGCGGGTGTCGACGCCACCGATCCCGGTGAGCCCATGACGGACGAGGAACGACTCGAGGTCTTCGGTCGCCCGGTGGTTGGAGTGACGGCGGGCGAGATCTCGCACGACGACGCCGCGTGCGAACGTTCCGCGGCTCTCGGCGTCCTGGGGATTGACGCCGTAGTTCCCGATGTGGGGATAGGTGAACGAGATGATCTGGCCGGCGTACGAAGGGTCGGTGAGTACCTCCTGATAGCCGCTGAGCGCGGTGTTGAAGACCACCTCGCCGGAGGCGGCTCCACCGTATGGCACGGCTCCGAGCAGTTGGCCCTCGAAGGTGCTGCCATCGGCGAGGACGAGCGCGGCAGCCGTGAGCGAAGGCGCGCGGCGGACGATCGCTGTCATCGGGTGACCTCGCCGTCGATGACCACCAGTTCTCCTTCGTACACGGTGTGTCGCACTCGTCCCTTCAGTTGTCGGCCCTCGAACGCAGTATTGCGGGATCTGCTGGCCATGGCCGCGCCGGAGACCGTCCACTCGTGTTCGGGATCGATGACGACGAAGTTGGCGGGAACCCCGGGCTCGATCGGCCGACCGTGCCGATCCCCGACACCGGCGATGGCAGCCGGACGCCAGGACAGAAGCGCGATGATGTCGGCGAGGGGGAGATCGAGTTCGGCGAAGGCAACCGCAAACGCGGTTTCGAGGCCGAGCATGCCCGGCGGGGCCTGATCGAACGGCCGCTCCTTCGTGTCGGGTGTGTGGGGCGCGTGGTCGGTGGCGATGGCATCGATCGTGCCGTCGGCCAAGCCGACCTTGACCGCGGCCACGTCGGCGGCAGTACGAAGAGGAGGATGCACCTTGAAATTGGCGTCATAGCCTGCACAGCACGCGTCGGTCAGGCTGAAGTGGTGGGGCGTCGCCTCCGCGGTCACGGGCAGACCGCCCGCCTTGGCCGCTCGGACCATGGCGACACTACCTGCAGTCGACAGGTGCTGGAAGTGGACGCGGACACCGGTCAGCCGAGAGAGGGCGATGTCCCGCATGACCATCAGCTCCTCGGCCTCGGCCGGCTGCCCGCCCAGGCCGAGCTTGGTCGACCACGCTCCCTCGTGCATGACGCCGCCCTCGGTCAGGGCAGAGACCTCGCAGTGTTGGGACAGCACGATCGGCACGTCGTCGTCGACGTGGAGCGATCCGGCATATTCGAGGGCCCGCCGCATCAGGTGGGCGTCCTGGACCCCCGATCCGTCGTCGGTGAACATGCGCACGCCGAGCGTGACGAGCTCGCCCATCGGCGTCAGCGCGACGCCCTGGCGGCCCACGCTGATCGCAGCCGAGGGCTTCACCAGACACAGCGCATTGGACGCCAGGCCGAGCACCTCTCTGATGACGGCGGCTGAGTCCATACAGGGGTCGGTGTTCGGCATGGCGACCACCGCGGTGAACCCGCCCCGCGCCGCGGCGCGGCTCCCGGTGAGCACAGTCTCCGCCGCCTCGTTCCCCGGTTGACGAAGATGCACGTGCAGGTCGACAAATCCGGGAGCGACGACACATCCGGTGACATCGAAGGTTCGGTCACCGGTCAGACCGGGTCCGACCTCGCGGATCGTGCCGGTGTCGTCGTCGACGAGCACGTCCCCCGAGCGTTCACCTCGCTGATCGATGATGCGGCCGCCGTGGAACAACGTGGTGGTCACGCGTTGCCTCCTCCTCGTACTGGGTTGGCAAGGACTGGGTTGGCAAGGACTGGGTCGGCAGGTGCTGGGTTGACCGGCTCGTCTACTTCGAACCGACCGGGCCCAACAGTGCGGAACAAGACCGCCATGCGAACCGCAACGCCGTTCGTGACCTGGTCGAGGATCACCGAACGTGGATCGTCCGCCACCTCCGCATCGACCTCGACACCGCGGTTCATGGGGCCAGGATGCATGATGAGCGCATGGTCCGGGAGCAGCCGGGCGCGCTCGACCGTCAGCCCGAACAAGGTTCGGAACTCTCGATCACTCGGCAACAGTGCCGGGCTCATCCGCTCGTGCTGGATCCGCAGGAAGTACGCGACATCAGCCTCGGGGAGCAGCGGCTCGAGCCGGGTCGCGACCCGCACCGGCCAGCGGTCGATACCGACCGGCAGCAGGGTCCCCGGCGCCACGACGGTCACCTCGGCCCCCAACTTCGTAAAGGCCGAGATGTTCGAGCGTGCGACCCGGGAATGCTTGATGTCGCCGCAGATGATCACGCGTTTGCCTGCCAGCGTGCCCAGCCGTCGGCGGATGGTGAAGCTGTCGAGCAACGCCTGCGTCGGGTGTTGATGCCAACCGTCACCGGCGTTGATGACGGTCGCGTCGGTCCACCTGGTGATCTGTTGTGGCGCGCCTGAACTGCCGTGACGCACCACGATCGCGTCGATCCCCATTGCCGCGATCGTCTCGATGGTGTCGCGCAGCGACTCCCCCTTCTTCAACGACGACGACGAGGCCGCAAAGTTGATGACATCGGCCGACAACCGGCGTGCGGCCAGGTCGAAGCTCGTGCGAGTGCGGGTGGAGTCCTCGAAGAAGGCCAACACGATCGTTCGGCCTCGCAGTGCGGGGACCTTGGGCATTTCTCGTTTCTGCACCTCGGCGAAGTCCTCGGCGAGATCGAGCAGATCCAACAGATCGTCGGCGTCGAGGTCGTCGATGTCGAGCAGATGCTTCATGCTCAGACCTTTTCCATCTGGCCGAGTTGGACGCCGTCGAGGGTCGCGTTCACGGCCTCGTCTCGCCGAGTCGGTAGGTTCTTGCCGACGTAGTCGGGCCGGATGGGAAGTTCGCGGTGGCCGCGATCGACCATGACCGCGAGCTGCACCGCCCGGGGTCGGCCCTGGGCCATCAGGGCATCGAGCGCAGCCCGGATGGTTCGGCCGGTGAACAGCACGTCGTCGGCCAGGACCACGATCTTGCGGGAGATGTCGAAGGGGATGTCGGTCGCGGCCTCGGGCAACACCGGACGGAGGTTGATGTCGTCCCGATAGAAGGCCACATCCAGACGGCCGACCGGTATCGGTTGCTCCCGCCCCTCGATCTCGTCGAGCGCGGCGGCGATCGCCTCGCCGAAGGGGACGCCGCCTGTCTGGAGGCCGACGATCACGACGTTGTCGGTTCCCTCGTTGCGTTCGATGATCTCGTGGGCCATGCGCCGCACGGCTCTGGCAACGGCCTCGCGATCGAGCACTTGGTTCCGGACAACAAAAACGCCCCCGTAAGGGGGCGTTCGAAGTCGCTCGCGTTCGGCCATGAGACTGCTCCTTCCGTGCAGGCCTCACGGGACCTGCTTCACGGACTCCGTGGTGGACTCTATCGGTTCCGGTCGCTATCGGTTCCGGCAGTTTAGGTTCAGGAGTCGGTTCGTCGACCCACCTCGCGGCCGATGGCCGACGTCGTCAGTAGATCCGACCGCTCGATCCGGTTGGACCCTGTCCCCTCGCTTCGGCCAAGGCCGCCTTGGCGCCTGCAAGCATGGCCAAGATGTCCGCGGTGATCGTGAGCATGCGGAATCCCTGCTCGACGCGCTTGGGCGCCAGCGTCGACGTGGTGTGGCAACCAGCGATGATCCCCCGCTTTTTGCAGCCGGCGACCACTGCGGCCAGCGCTTCGTTGAATCGGGCATCGTCCTGATCCGATGCCGGCTGCAGACCGAGGCTGATCGAGAGATCGGCAGGACCCACGTACACCGCGTCGATCCCGGGGACGTCGAGGATCGCGTCGAGGTTGTGAAGCGCCTCGACCGTCTCGATCATCGGCACGCACACGATCTTGTCCTTGGCCTCGTTGAAATAGTTGGCGCCGAGCGCCATCGCAGCTCGGGCGGGGCCAAAGCTCCTGGATCCCTCCGGCGCGTAACGACAGGCCGAGACGGCTTGGCGAGCTTCGGCTTCTGAGTTCACCATCGGGATGATGACCCCCATGGCGCCGGCGTCGAGCACCTTGCCGATGATTCCGGGCTCGTTCCACGGCACTCGGACAGTGGGCGTCGCCTCGATCCGCTGCATCGCGGAGAGAGAGGCGAGGGCGTTGTTGTAGTCGACGAGTCCGTGTTGCAGATCGACGTTGATGTAGTCGAAATCGAGGCCGCCGAATTGCTCGGCAACGATCCAGCTACCGGTCGAGAGCCACAACCCGAGGGTGACATCGCCACGATCCCAGGACATCTTCAGAGTGTTGTCACGCACGTCGGCAACGCTAGCACCGTCCCGGGCGGAGAGCCCGCGGGTTCATGAGCTCGATCGAACGAAGCACTCGTCGCTCGATGCCAGGAATCCCGCCAGTTGGAGGTCGTCACCCGAGACGAGTACCTCGGTCCAGTACGCCAGACCAGCAGGGTCGGGATCACGCCCGAGGAACTTCTGGTACATCTGGATGACCCGGGATCGGCGGCTCTCCGACGACTGATAGAAGCGATAAGCGACCGGTCCCGTGCCCGCGCTGATCGCCTCTTGGTTCCAGTAATTCAAGCCGGCGCCGTCGGGACCTCGCCGCAGGAGCACACCGTACAGATCGCCGAGCCAGGCGGCATAGCTTCCGCCTTGGCGCGTGACGTATTCGGGGCTGCCGTAGAACGACGCCGCGACACTTGCCAGCGGCAGGCCATTCTGCAGTCGACCGCTCCAGTAGGTTCGTCCGGCGGTATCCGCCGCTCGTCCGAGCGTGTCGACGTAGAGGCGGTCGACCACGCTCGACGTCCAAGAGTCGGAATTGGCAAGAGCACGCACGAAGGTGAACCGTGAGGTGCCCGCAGCCAGTCGAGCCGACCAGTAGTCACGTTCCGAAGTCACGGCATGGCGGCCGAAGAAGTCGACGTAGGCCTGATCGACGAACCCGTGGAACGTTGATGGGTCGGGCGGGGGCGTGGAGCCGAGCAACGTCACGTCGTAGCTGTACGTCCGGTTCTGGCCGCTGACGCGCACGCCCGAGACCGTGACCCGGTAGGTCGTGTCGCTCGCCGGGGACGTGTTCACCCCGACCGGCTCCCACACGATGATGGGGAACGGCGCTCCACTGCCGGCGTCGCGGTGAACGACGGTGGCGGGAACGCTCGCGCCGGCCACGGTCATCGTGATCGAGGCCGACGAGAAGTCGCCGCCTCGAAGGCTGAACGACCAACGGGGGAACACCACCTGGCCCGGCACGTAGCCTCGCGGCGGCCAGGCGACGTAGCCTTCGTTCTCACGAAGCTGGGGCTGAGCACCGAAGACGTTGTCGAAGACCCACAAGGTGTTCGACGCCCAGCCCCCGGCGGACGGGATGTCACCGGTTCCCATTTGGCGAGTCGTCGGGTGGAGGATCCAGTTGCGGTGGCCGACGCGGGTGTTGCCGGCGCCCGGATCCTCGATGTACCCGGTGATGGCCTGCGCCCCGGTTCGCCCCAGGTAGAGGTTGCTCAAAGCTGCTGCTTCGGCGCCCTGAGCGGTGTAGCAGCCGTACCCGGTGCCCGGCGAATGGCTCAGACTCCCCTGGACGCTCATCATCAGAGCGGCCTGCTGCGCCTTGGCGGAGTACGTCGCGTTCTCGGTCACTCCGTTCGGCACAGCGGCCATCGAGCGGAAGTAGTTGACCCTACTGAAGATCGAATCTCGGAACGCCTGGCTCGTGGTTCCGGCCGTACAGCCCTGCCGGTTGCCGCTCCAGCCCGAGTTCGGCGCGGTCCGACCGAACTCGGTCAGGTAGGCCGCGACGACCGCCACCCGATCCTGGGTGTGGATCCATGGGACTCCCGACGCCTCCGCCGGGGCCGTCGACGACGAGGTGGTGGTGGTGGTGGCGACGAGCGAGCCGGCAAGCATCGTTAGGAACAGCAGGATCTGGAGGGACTTGGATCGAACCACGCACACGTTGTCGGGCGACGGTGCCAAAACCTTGAACAGAAGATGGTGCCCGAACGACCGGACGCGGGAGCTTGGACCGGTCGTCTCTACCGGATGTCGCGAGCGATCGCTCCGAGGACGCCGTTGACGAATCTGCCCGATTCGTCCGTCGAGTAGCGCGTCGCAAGATCAACGGCTTCGGACAGGATGACCCCCGGGGGGGGGGGGGGGGGGGGGGGGGGGGGGGGAGCCGCATCACCAAGCGGTCGATGATCGGCATCCGAGCCAACGTCCAGCCTTTCGCCTTCGCGGCAATCAACGACTCGGCGTTGTCCTTCTGAACCTCGGCTGATCGCAGCAGGGTTGCGGTGAACGGTTCGGGGTCAAGGACGAGCGAAGCGAGCAGTTCGTCGACACTGCACGACCGAACCTCGGCCTCGTAGGCGAGTTCCAGCGCTCGTTCACGTGCTTCGCGCCTGCTGGTGGGCGTGGGTCCTTCGACGCTCACGCCCGGGTGATGTATTCGCCGGTACGCGTGTCGACCTTGATGCGTTCACCCGGGCCGACGAACAGGGGTACCTGGAGTACCAATCCGGTCTCGAGCGTCGCCGGTTTGCGGGCGCCCGAGACGCGGTCACCCTGCACGCCAGGTTCGGTCTCGGCGATCGACAGTTCGACCGAAGCCGGGAGTTCGGTGCCGATGACCTCCTCGCCGTACTTCATGAGAACGATGGACGAACCCTCGACCAAGAAGTTGCCGGCCGATCCCATCGCAGTCTCGGGAACGTTCGACTGTTCGAACGTCTCGTTGTCCATGACGACGTAGTCGGCCCCATCGCGATAGAGGAACTGCTGCTCGCGCTTTTCGATGTAGGCCCGCTCGACGCGCTCGCCGGCATTGAACCGGCGGTCGACGACCGACCCGGTGCGCACGTTCCGCAAGGTGGTCCGGACGAAGGCCCCACCCTTTCCCGGCTTCACGTGCTGGAACTCGACAACCGTCAGGAGATCGCCGTCGATTTCCAGCGTCATACCGTTCTTGAGATCGTTGGTGGTCATGGCCATGGCCGGAGGTACCTCGTTCTGGAAAGGGCCCGATGGTTGCTTTGAAGGATCGCTTACGAAAAGGCGGGCACGAGACCTTTTGGACTGTGGGTGATGGGCGTGCACCCGCTGGAACTGACCACGACCGAATCTTCGACCCGAATGCCCCCGATGTCCGGGAGGTAGATGCCGGGCTCGACGGTGATCACCAGACCGGAGCGCAGGATACCGACCGAGCGAGTGGACAGGATGGGGGATTCGTGGATCTGCAATCCGATGCCGTGTCCGGTGCCGTGGCTGAACGCCTCACCCAGACCGCGGTCGGTGAGCAGGTTCCGGCACGCGCGATCGACCGCGAGCTCGGGAACGCCATCGGCAACGGTGGCGACACCCGCTCGCTGCGCGGTGAGCACCGCGTCGTAGAGCTCGAGCTGGCGATCCGAGGGACACGCTCCGGCGCTGACCGTGCGCGTCATGTCGCTTCCGTACCCATCGACTCTGGCACCGAAGTCCAGCACGACCAGATCGCCCTTCTGGATGACTCGATCGCCCGGCCGGGCGTGGGGTTTCGCACCATTCGGACCGGAGGCGACGATGGTGTCGAAGCTCGGCGCGTCGGCGCCGCCGAGTCGCATCATGTGATCGAGTTCGGCCGCGACCCGGCGTTCGGTGAGCCCATTGGGGAGCTTCTCGCCGAGAAGGTCCCAGATGGCGGTGAACGCGTCATCCGCGATCCCAGCGGCCGTGCTGAGCAGCTCGATCTCGTGGGGATCTTTGTCCTGGCGGAGGCGCTCGACGACGTCCACGGTGGGCACCAGCTCCCCCGCGATCCCTTCGGCGAAGACTTCGCGCCGAGCGACGGTCACGTGCTCGGCTTCGAACGCAATCCGGGCAAGGCCACGGCCGGCTGTGGACAGCACCGCGCCGGGATCGTTGGTGATGTGCAGCTCGACCCGAGACCCGGCCGCCTCGGTCTCGAGCCCTGCCTGGATCCGATACCGCGCATCGGTGACGAGGACGATTCGCGATTCATCGATCAGCGCGAGTCCGTTGGAGCCGGAGAAGCCCGTGAGGTATCGCAGGTTGTGTGCGCTGGCCACCAAGAAGGCGTCTGCGCCGAGAGTTCCGAGGAGCTGGCGGAGCCGGCCGACGCGGGCGCTCATCGAGGCGCTCCCGAACTCGTGGCGACAAGAGCTTCACGCAAGACGTCGGTGTCCTCGACCAGCACAGGTTCGATGCCGGCCGGACCGTCGAGTACGAAGGTAACCCCGTCGACCGCCTTCTTGTCCCTCGCGAAGAGCCGGATGATCTCCTCGTGATCGAGCCCATCGGGAATGGTCGAACGCAGATCGTAGGAGCCGAGGACCCGACGGTGTTCGGCCACCGCGGCTTCGTCGATGCGACCGAGGCGCTGCGCGACCTCGGCCGCGTACACCAATCCGACCGCCACGGCCTCCCCGTGGCGCAGGTCGTACTGGCCCGCTGTCTCGAGCGCGTGGGCCAACGTGTGCCCGTAGTTCAAGACGGCCCGACGCCCTCCCTCCCGCTCGTCGCTCGCAACGACTTCGGCTTTGATACGCACGCACGCGGCCACGCGCTCGGGAAGGGCGAGAGCGTCGAGACGGCCTCCGCCGAGGAAGTGGTACTTGGCCAGTTCACCCATACCGCTCGAATACTCCCGGGGAGGCAGCGTCGCGAGGGTGTCGGTGTCGCAGATGACGGCAGCAGGCTGCCAGAAGGCACCGACGAGGTTCTTGCCCTCGGGAAGGTTCACGCCGCACTTGCCGCCGATGGCCGCGTCGATCTGGCCGAGCAGCGTGGTCGACACGTGGACCACGTCGACGCCGCGATGATAGGTCGCAGCGAGGAAGCCCCCGAGATCGGTCACCACTCCCCCACCCACAGCGATGACCACGTCGTTGCGGGTCATGCCGAATCGGACCAGCCGACCCGCGAGGTCCTCGATCACCCCCAGACGCTTGGCCCCCTCGCCGTCCTCGACGACGAACACCTCGTGGTCGATGCCGGGATCGACGTCCACCCCAACACCGGCTTGGGTTATGACGGCGGCGCGGCGGGCTCGTGCCGGCAGCAGGCCTGCCAGGTCGGCCACCGCCCCGGGACCGATGTGCACCGGGTAGGAACGGCCGTCGGGCAACGGCACTGTCTCGACGAGAATGGAGGAGGCCACCGCTCCAAGCTACGGGGCGAGAAGGCTCGTCACGCCGGGGCTGGAAATGGCAATGATGAGCGCCGCGCCGAGGGCCAGGAACGGCCCCATCGGGATCTCGGCCTTCAACCCGCGCCTTTTGGCCATGTTGATCGCGACGCCGGTGAGTCCGCCGAGCAGGAAGGCGACGATCATCGCGTAGAACACCAGGCGGACGGCCACGAGGACATCGACGGACAGTCATCCGAGGAACAGTCCGAGGGTGGGCGCCAACTTCACATCTCCAAGGCCCAGGCCGGGGGGGTAGACCAGGAAGGCCGCACCCAGCACCCCTCCGTAGACCGCTCCACCGACGATCGCCGGCCAGATACGGGCTTCGGTACCGGTCGGTCCGCTGAGGAGGAGGATGACGAAGATCCCGGCGAACAGGGCTGGGTAGGTCAAGATGTTGAGCAGCAAGTGCGTCTCGAGGTCGATGACGGACATCACCACCAGCGCCGCGAACAGGCCCAGATAGGGAGCCAGCTCCCATGACCACCCGAACCGAAGTCCGGCCGTCGCGAAGGCAGCGGCCGCCGTGAAATCGACCAGCCAGTACCGGTGCTGCCTGTGGGTCTCGTCGTCCGGACAGCGCAGGAACCAATGGCGCAGCGGGATCAGCGCGGCGGCCCCCAACGACGCACGACAGCTCGGGCACCGATGTTCGGCCACAAGTCTCTCACGATCGACCGCGCGGTCGACGACGACGCCGAGCAACGGGCCGATCACGAGTCCGAAGACGAATAGGAGAAGCGCGATGAGCACGTTGGACACGAACGTCCGATCAGCGCTCGCTCTTCAGGTACCGCATCAGCAGGCTTCCGCCACCCTCGTCGGTCTTGGCGTCGTCAGCCAGTAGCTCGACCATCTCCTGTTTGGCGAGATCGGGGTTGGCGATCGGTGTACGGGTTTCGTCGTTGGCTGCCGCCGGGTCGGACGGCTGGTCGAAATCGACGGGCGGGGGGGCACAGGAGGCGCTCCCGCGGGGCCTCGGGTCGCGGCCTGCCAGTCGTCGTCGTGCGACCACGGAGCCCAGCCGGGATTTTGGCCCGACGACTCGGGCGGCGTTGACCAGTCGGACGGCGTGGGGTTGGCCCGCCGTTCCTCGGCCCACCCAGCGCCGGGCACGCCGAGACCGGCATGCGCGAAGCCGGGGGGAGCCGGCCGTGGGAAGTCAGCAGGAGCGGCGCCGGTGAAGCCTGCGTCCTCCGGCATCTGGTCGAAGACGAAGCCCTCGTCGTTGGCGGCGGTACCGAAGAACCCTCGTTGCTCGTCGCCCAGCGGCGCAGGCGGGATCGGCGGCCCGAAGTCGATGGACCGCGAGGAGGCCGCCGCACCATCGGTAGTTCCGAACTCGATTGCAGTATCCACACCGGCATCGAAGGACGAGGGCTCGGACGAGGAGGGCTCGTAGTGGTCCTCGGTGGTCTCGGCCTCGTCGAAACCGGTGCTCTCGAAACCGGTGCTCTCGAAACCGGTGCTCTCGAAACCGGTGTCAGCCGCCTCCGAGTGGGCGATCTCGGTCTCACCGATGTCGGTCCCCTCGAATGGGTAAGCCAAACCGGATCCCGGTGCGTCGGTGATCACACCGGCGTCCTCAGCGGTGAAGGAGGAGCGCTCGATCACCTGCGCATCGACCGGTTGGGCAACGACGAGGAGACCGCGGTCGACGAGGAGCTTCACCTCGCGGCTACCGTCGATCTCGCCCAATTCGAGCGCGGTGCACACCGAACCGACAGGGGCGCCGGGTCCCGCAGCGAGGAGCACCACCCAGTCCCGGCGGCTGATGGTCATCTCGTCGGCCGGCAACTCGCTGATCGGTCGAACGATGTGAGCGAGCGAGGGCACAACGGCTTCGATGGACCGCCACTCTTCCAGCCGGGCAATCGCTCCCTCGACGACCTCCATGACCGCCTGGGGTTCGCCTGCCTGGACCGGACGCTCGTCGGCCGAGAAACTTAAGTCACCGGCCGTGAAACGCATCAACTCGAAGACCATCTCCTCGAGCGGAGCGTCGGTCTCGACACCGATGATGCCGTTGACGAGTGCGCCGTCCTCGAGCCACAGCGAGCCCGTTCCGCGGTCGCCCGTCAGCCGGAGTCGACCGGATTTTCTGGTGCTCGAGAGCAATCCGAGCACATCGGACAGATCAAAATTTTCGAGTTAACCTTGCAACATTGGTCGAACCTGTATTTCGGAGAGGGCCTGTGGCCGGACATCGTTCATTCCCAATCGGCCGCACGATCGGAGCGATGAGCCTTTTGGACGATCGGCTGTTTCGCTGGTTCGAGCAACGATTGGTCGAGCGCGTCTGCCATGACCTGGAGGGGGGCCGGAGTGCCCGTCCAGAGCTCGAATTGAAGTGCTGCTTGATGCAACAGCATGCCAAGACCTCCGACCACGATGGCACCGGCGGTGCTCGCCGCGCGCAACAGTGGGGTCTGCGTCGGCTGGTACACGATGTCGGCGACGATCTGGCCTTGTCGTAGCCACGCAGGATCGAGTCCGATTGCTTCGGGGGCCGGACCGCCGGCCATCCCGAGGGACGTGGCGTTGATCACGAGGTCTGCATTCGACACCAGCGCGGCGTCAGCAACCGACGTGGACGCACCGTTCGCAAAGAGCGCGGCCGCTCGCTCGGCGTTGGCCAACGTGCGATTCACCACGGTGACCAACCCGGCGCGATGGCGCGCCAGCGCGTCGATGATGGCCCTGGCCGCTCCGCCTGCTCCGAGCACCACGACCCGCAAACCGGCAACGTCGACGCCGGCTTCGGCGCCGAGCGATGCGATGAAACCATCGCCGTCGGTGTTGTGCCCGACCAGATCGTCACCGTCGCGTACGACGGTGTTGCAGGCCCCCAACGCTTCGACGGCAGGGCTTCGCCGATCGACGCCGGCTGCCACGAGGTCCTTGTGCGGCATCGTGACCGACAAGCCGCGCACGCCGAGCGACCGAGCCGCCTCGACCGCTGCGGCGCCGTTTCCCGACCGAACGGGGAAGGCGACGTAGACCGCATCGATCCCGCGAGCAGCGAACGCGGCGTTGTGCAGCAATGGCGATCGCGAGTGGGTCACCGGATCGCCGATGACGCCGAACACCGCAGTCGTGCCGGTGATCAGCACAGGCCGAGGTCCTGGCAGATCTTCTTGGCCGCGACGAACTTCTCTTCGGTCTTGACAAAGGTGTGGGCACCCGAGGGGTCGGTGAGGACGTAGTACATGAACTCGGATTCGGCCGGGTTGATCGCCGCGTCGAGTGAGGCACGGCCGGGCGAGTTGATCGGCGTCGGCGGCAGGCCGACGATCTCACGACAGTTGTACGGGTCCTCCCCGTTGTAGAGGATCTCTTCGGTCAGTTGGACCTGACGGTTGCCCTGCCCGTAGAAGCATGTCGCATCGATGCCGAGGGGCCACTGCTCGCGGAGCCGGTTGTAGATCACCGAGGCGACCAGCGGGCGTTCGGAGTCCAACTTGGCCTCTGCTTCCACCAACGACGCGACGATGAGGACCTCGTACGCGGATCGTCCGAGTTTGGTCTCGGCCGCGCCGTACCCCAGCTCGCCGCTGACACGCGTGAACTCATCGGCCATTCGGAGCAGGATCTCGTACGCCCCGTCCTCGACGTTGATCTCGTAGGTGTCAGGGAACAGCAGGCCTTCCCAGCTCGTGGCCCCCGCCGGGCGGTACCGCGGCTCGATACGGCCCGAGTCGAGGACCACCTGGAGATCGGCCGCCGTGACCGTGGGGACCTGGGCGGCGATGTCGGGAAGGATCTCGTTGATCCACAATCCCTCTCGCACCGTGAACCGGGTGAAGCTCTGCGGGGTCGGGCCGGCGTTCAACACCGCGATGGCCTCGGCCGCCGACGAGTTGAGCGGAATGAAGTACTCGCCCGCCTGGAAGTTCCCCTCGTCCTTCCAGCGTGCGTAGTAGCGGAAGAAGGTCGAGTTGGGGATGATGTCCATGGATTCGAGTTGCCGCCCGATGTCCGAGGTGGTCGCTCCGGCCGGCACTAGCACCTGGGTCACCTCACCGGGCTCCCCGGAGGGATCGAGTTGAGATTCGAACCAGGAACGTGCAGTGCGGTAGCCCATCCACCCCATGCCGCCGACGACCAAGAGGACCAGGGCGAAGCGAACCAGCCGTGAGCCGGGACGCCGGACGGTCACGAAGTCGTCCTCGTTCCACCGCGGCGCGGGTGCCTTGGTTCTGAGACGGTCGACGTCGTAGTCGGGAGTGGTCACTCGATCGATGGTAGTTGGCGACGACCGTCAGGGGGCTGAGCCTCCAGCCACGCCTGCAGGATGACCGCGGCGGCGCTGGCATCGACCAGTTCGCGACGGTCCCGGGTGCTCACTCCGCCACGGGCGAGGCCTCGATGGGCTTCGACGGTGCTCAGGCGCTCGTCGTGTTCGACGACCGTGAGGTCGAGTCCCTCACGCTGGATCCGCTTGCGCAGACCGCGCACCTCGGACTGGACGGCCCGAGCCACCGGGCCGATCGAGCCGTCCAGGTTCAGCGGGATCCCCACCACGAGGTAACGGGCGGTTACCTCTGTCGCCAATGCCAGGATCCGGCCGTGCTCGACCGAGCGGTCGCCCACCCGCTTGACCAGTTCGAATGGTACGGCGAGCCGACCCGCGTCGTCGCAGACGGCGAGGCCGATGCGCTTGTCACCGAAATCGATGCCGAGGGCTCTCAACACGATCGACCCGGCGCGTGTCCGACCGGACAGGTCAAGCGAGCCCGACCGCGGCGCGAGCCAGGTCGAGGGCCCAGTCGATCCCATCGGGATCCTTGCCCCCGGCTTGGGCCAGGTCGGCGCCCTTGCTGCCACCGCCCTTGATGGCTTTGGCGGCTTCGGCGATGAGCGTCCCGGCTTCGAACCCCGAGGCCGGATCGGTGGCCGCCACCAGGGCCGCTCCCCCACCTTCGGGGGCAGCGGCGAGCACGACCGCTCTGATGCCGGCCGTGTCCCGAACGGCGACGGCGAGATCCTTGAGTCCGTCGCGATCGACACCGGACACCCGGGCGATGACCACACCGTCGGTCGCACCGGCGGCAAGCTCGACGGCCTGACCTGAAGCGACGCGTCGGCGCAGCACGGAGAGCTCGGCCTTGAGTTCCTTGAGCTCGCCGAGGCGTTTGTCGAGGCCGTCGATGAGGTCGCCGCGGGGAACGCCTACTGCAGCGGCCGCGGCATCGATGACCCGTTGCTCCTGTCGCAGAAGATCGATGGCGCCCGTGCCGGTGACCGCCTCGATGCGCCGGAGGTTCGAGCCGATCGAGCCCTCACTCACTACCTTGACCAGGCCGATGTCGCCCAGGGCGGACACGTGGGTTCCGCCGCAGAACTCGAGCGACGGACCGGCTCGCAGGACCCGAACCAGATCGCCGTACTTGTCACCGAAGAACGCGATGGCCCCCATGGCCTCGGCCTCGGCCTTGGTGACTTCGGGGTGGTC
>JAQCHM010000034.1 GCA_027730885.1 Actinomycetota bacterium
TCGGCTGCAAGGTCGGCCCAACCGCAACGGCCGCCGACGTGCTCGGCCTCTGCGAGGCCCTCAACCCCGATCGCGAACCCGGGCGTCTGACCCTCATCGCCCGGATGGGTGCCGGCAAGGTGGTCGAATGCCTCACGCCGCTCCTCGAAGCGGTACGGGACGCCGGCCACCCCGTTGTCTGGGCGTGCGATCCCATGCACGGCAACACCTTCACCGCAGAGTCCGGCTACAAGACTCGACACTTCGATGACGTCGTGGCCGAAGTATCGGGCTTCTTCGCGGCACACGCAGCCGCCGGCACCTGGCCGGGCGGGATCCACGTCGAACTCACCGGCGACGACGTGACCGAGTGTCTCGGCGGCGCCGAGGGGGTCAACGACGCGGACTTGGGTCGGCGCTACGAGACGATGTGCGATCCGAGGCTCAACGGTCGACAGGGCCTCGACTTGGCCTTCCGCGTGGCCGAACTACTCTCGGCCAACGCGGGTCGGTAAGCGATTGGTCGGCGATCAGCCGGCCAACGCCATCATCACCGGGAGGGCGACGAGGACGAACGCCGCGACCACGGCGAAGATCACGGCCAGGCGTTGTGATCGGCGAGATGCCATCTCAGGCCAGACCCATCTCAGACGAGCCCATATCAGACGAGGTTGTCGACGAACTTCTCGAGCTGGCGGAGGTTGCGGACCTCGAACACACCGTCGCAGTGAGCGCCGTACTCACCGACGATCGAGTCGCCGGTATCCCAGTAGGCCTTGGGTTCGGGGTTCAGCCAGAACAGCTTGCGGGCCTTCTGGTTGATCTCCTTCATGATCCAAGCCTGTGAAGCGTGATAGTTGTTGCGAGCGTCGCCCAACACCATGACGGTGCTCTTGGAGCTGATCTCCTTGCCGTAGTTGTCCCAGAACACCTCGAGTGCGTGCCCGTAATCAGAGTGGCCGTCCACCCAGACCACGTCGGCCTCGGTGTTGACCCGGTGCACGGCCTGGGTGATGTCGTCGACGCCTTCGAAGAACTTCGTGACCTCGTCGAGGCCGTCGATGAAGACGAAGGCCCGAACCTTGCTGAACTGGCCACTGATGGCATACACGAGGTGCAGGGTGAATCGGGCAAAGGCCGCGACCGACCCGGAGATGTCGGCCACCACCATGATCTCGGGCTTCGCCGGCCGGGGATGGCGAAAGACGAGCTCGGCGGGAACGCCGCCGTAGCTGAGGCTGTGACGCACGGTACGGCGGAAGTCGAGCTGGCCCCGACGCTGGTGGCGACGCTTTCGGGCCAGGCGGACCGCAAGCTTGCGGGTCAGCGGATAGATGGCCTTGCGGAGGTTGGCCATCTCCTCCCGGCTGGCGTGCATGAAGTCGACGTCCTCGGGCAGCGGCTTGCGCAGGGTCTTGGCCATGGCCTCGGCCCCGCGGTCGGCCACCAGACGGCGGCGGATCTCGGCTTCGATCTCCTTCTTCAGCTTGTCGATCCGCGACTCGAACTCGTCGCGCTCGAGGCGCTCCTCGAGCGACGTCAACTCGCCGGCTTCCTGACGGCTCTGCTCCATGAGCCGCTCCATCATCCCGTCGAGATCGAGATTCCGAAGGGTCCGGTAGAGGTAGTAGGTCCCGCCGACCGGACGCCCGGGCTCCATCCCCGCATACCGTTTGACGGCCTGGCGGGCGAGCGCCCGCATCAGCTGTTCATCACCCTTCATCAAGGCCTGGAACAGGAGCTCGGCCAGCTCCTCGGGCGACAACCCCTGGCCGCCGCCCTCCCCCATGCCCCGTTCGCCGTCCTGGCCCTCTTCGTTCGGGTCGTAGTCGGGGTTGTCGAACGGGTCGTCGTCGCCGTCACTACCGAGGGAGTACTCCCTGCCCCGGAGGGAGAAGTAGACCTCGAACAGCGTCTCGAACGTCTTCCAGTGCGAGTTGTTCTTGACCAGCGTGGCAGCCAGTGCGTACTTGAAGGCGTTGCGGTCCTCGATGGGAATGTGCTTGACCGCGATGGCCGCGTCGATGTTCTCCGACAACGAAACGGGCAGACCAGCGGTCCGGAGGTCCTGAACGAAACCCTGCAGCAGTTCGAAGAGGGTGTCGGTGGATTCGATGCGATCGGCGGTCGCTCCGTTGGCCGCGGCGGGGGTCATCAGCTACCTGATGCCTGGAAGTGAGCTGCCGAGTTGGAGCTGTACTCCTTGACCACCTTGTCGATGTCGCTCCGGTACTTCAGGAGGATGCTGGCGGTGTTGATGGCGTCCTGCTCGGTGATCTTCTCGATGCCGAGGAGGATGAGGGTGCGAGCCCAGTCGATGGTCTCGGAGACCGACGGGGCCTTCTTCAGTTCGAGCTGGCGGATCGAGCGCACGATTCGGGCCACTTGGTCGGCCAGGTTGTCGGTGATGTCCGGGACCTTGGTGAGCACGATCTGCTTCTCGCGGGCCAAGTCGGGGTAGTCGAGGTGAAGGAACAGGCACCGGCGCTTGAGGGCCTCGGACAGCTCGCGGGTGCTGTTGGAGGTGAGGAAGACCAGCGGGATCTGCTTGGCCTCGAGGGTACCGAGCTCTGGAATCGACACCTGGTAGTCGAGCAGGAGCGCCTCGGTCTCGACCTCGACACGGTCGACTTCGTCGATGAGCAGCACGACCGGGTCATCGGCCCGGATCGCCTCGAGGAGCGGACGCTCGAGCAGGAACTCGTTGCTGAAGATGTCCTCCTGCACGTCGTCCCACTCGACCCCGTCGCCTTCGGCCTGGATGCGCAGCAGCTGCTTCTTGTAGTTCCACTCGTAGAGCGCCTTGGCCTCGTCCAGCCCTTCGTAGCACTGCAGGCGGATGAGGCGAGCGCCGGTCATCTCCGCGTTCGACTTGGCCCGCTGGGTCTTGCCGGTACCGGCCGGGCCCTCGATGAGGACGGGCTTGCCCAGCCGATCTGCCAGATAGGCGATGCCGGCGATCGAATCGTCGGAGAGATAATCGACCTGGGCCAGGCCTTCGCGGACGGCTTCGACGGATTCGAAACGATGAGTCATAGCGCACACCGTACAAGGACCTCTCCCCTACTTGTGAAATCGGTTCACGAGGCCCGGCTAGCATCGGCCCGGCATGAATCGCTCTCGCCCCACCGGATCCCCCGATGGCCTCGACCGGGGCCTGACCGAGGCCGTCGATCGGTTCGTAGACGGAGTGGGCGAGGCGTTGCGGACGGCGGCGCTCGGCACGAGCGTCGACGCGGACCGTCTCCGCCGGGACGCGACGGTCGAAGCGTTCAACCTCGCAACAGCGTGCGTCGATGCCGATGCACGCCGCACCGACGACGAGCTCTGGGCCCTCATCGCGGCGTTCTCCCGGCACCAGCTGATCCCGGCTGCTGCGACGCCGGCCAACCTACGGGATGGCTCGTTGGTGGACGGGCGCCACTCGTGGCTCACCGAGCCGTCGGCGCTCTTCCGGACCCTCGCCGACGTCGACCGGTCCCGGGGCACCGACTTCGCTCGGCGCTACTACGACGAAGCGATGGCGCTCGCCCACATGGTGGCGTCGCTCGATCGTTATCCCTCGCACGACGAACTGGCGGCCATCGTGGCCTTCCAAAGGCTCCTCCTCGCCTCGTTGCCGGCGAAGCCGACAGCCACGCCTGCCGGCGGCACCGTGCCAGGCGCGTCTGCAAAGGCGCCGGCCGCTCCGGAGCCGATGCGCCAGGAAGATCCGCCGGAACCGTTGGAGAATCTGCTGGCCGAGCTCGAGGGGCTGATCGGCCTCGCAGCGGTCAAGGAAGAGGTCCGACTCCTCAGCGCCCTCCTGCGCGTGCAGAAGCTGCGTCAGGCACGCGGCCTCCCGGTAGTCGACAGCACCAAGCACCTGGTGTTCAGCGGAAACCCCGGCACGGGCAAGACCACCGTCGCCCGCCTGCTTGCCGGCATCTACCGGACGCTGGGAGTCGTGGAACGCGGCCATCTGACCGAAGTCGACCGGGCGGGGCTCGTCGCCGGGTTCGTCGGCCAGACTGCCACCAAGGTCGGAGAAGTGTTCGAAGCCGCGGACGGAGGGGTCCTCCTCATCGACGAGGCGTACTCGCTCATTCGCGGCGGCGAGAAGGACTTCAGCCGCGAGGCCATCGATGCCATCGTGAAACAGGTCGAGGACCGGAGGGACTCGCTCGTCGTCATCCTGGCCGACTATCCGAAGGAAATGGCCGAACTGGTCAGTGCCAACCCCGGCTTCCGAAGCCGCTTCCCCAAGACCATCCTCTTCCCCGACTACACCGACACCGAGCTGTTGCAGATTCTCCGGCTCACCACGCGCAAGAGCGGCTACGAGCTCACGCCCGAGGCCGTCGAGGCCGCGCTGGCCTGGTTCGGTTCCCATGATCGCGGCCACGGGTTCGGCAACGGTCGGCTGGCCCGCAACCTGTTCGAAGGAGCCGTCGCCCGACACGCCGAACGCCTGACGGACGTCGTCGAGCCGGCCGATCAGCAGCTGACGGTGCTCGAGGTCCACGACATCGCGACCGTGCCAGTGGGCGGCACGACTTGAGCAAGGCCGAGAACCGAAGCGACGCCAACAACGTAGCGGCGGCCATTCTGCTCAGCCGCGTGTTCGGCCTGCTTCGTGAGGCCTTCATCGGAGCGACGCTCGGCCTCACGGCCGCGGCCGTCGCCTTCCGGTTGGCGATGCGCATCCCCAACATCATCCAGAACCTCTTGGGTGAGGGCGCCCTCGGCGCCTCGTTCGTGCCGGTGTACGCGCGTCTCCTCGAGGATGAGAACGACATCGAGGCTCGGAGGGTCGCCGGCGGGGTGCTCGGGTTCCTGCTCGCGGTCATCGCCGCCACCGTGGCCGGCATCGTGCTCGCCGCCGGGCCGCTGGTCTCCGTACTCGGTGCCGGACTCGATCCGGACACTCAAGATCTCGCCACATCGCTGACCCGGATCACCGCGGCGGGCGTCGGGTTGCTGGGCGTGTCGGCGTGGTCGCTCGCCATCCTCAACTCCCACCGCCAGTACTTCCTCGGGTACGCCGCGCCCGTTGCCTGGAACGTCGTCCAGATCGGCCTTCTCGGAACCGTCGCCGTGTTCGGCCTGGCCGAGACGGGCCCCGACGGAGCAACAGATCACCAGAAGCTTGCAACGTGGCTCGCCCTCGCCGTGCTCGTCGGCAGCGCCCTGCAGCTGGGCGTCATGCTTCCGCGAGTCGCCGCTTTGACCGATCACGTGCTGCCCCACCTGGGGCGCGAAGGCGAGACCGGCACCGTGCTCCGCCGGTTCCTCCCCGCAGTCGGAGCCCGCGGAGTCGTCCAGCTCTCGGGATTCATCGACCTCTTCCTCGCCGGGCTGCTGGCATCGGGCGCTGTCGCGCTGCTTTCGCTGGTGCAACCGCTCTACCTGCTACCGATCAGCGTCTTCGGCTTCAGCGTCGCCACCACCGAACTGACCGAGATGTCACGACAGTCGGCCAAGACCAGCGCGCTCGCGCGCCGGGTGGGCATCGGTCTGCGGAAGGTCACACTGGCCGCCGGGGTGTGCACCGCGATCTTCGCGTTCGGCGGCGACGAAATCGCCCAGGCCCTCTACCGATGGCCCAGCCAGCTGTTGGGCACAGACCTGCTGAACTCCGACCAGAACCGGGTAATCGGCCTGACGCTCGCGGCCTACGCACTGGCGTTACCGGCATCGATGTCGGCCCGGATCAGTCAGAATGCGTTGTTTGCGTTGGGCGACACCCGCACGCCGGCTCGGATAGCGCTCGTTCGTCTCGTGGCGATGGTCGTGGCGTCGGTCCTCTTCATGTTCCAGCTCGATCGACTCGAGATGGTCGACGGCGTGGTGCGCGGTTGGGGTGACCTTCCCCACTGGGCCTTCTGGGAGCCGCTGCCGACGGCCGCTCGCCACATCGAGGGTCAGGCGAGGCTCGGCCCCATCGGGTTGGGTGTCGGCGCGCTCTGCGCCTCCTCGACCGAGTGGCTCCTGCTCCGCCGTGCGCTCGAGCAGCAACTCCGCCGACCGGTCTCCTCCGGGATGGCTTTTCCCGTGTTCGCTGCGTCACTCGGTGCGGGGGTCTGTGTCTGGCTCGTCGCCTCGTTCAGCGCTCTGCCCGGGCCACTCGGCGCCGTTGCCGTCGGCGTCGTCGGACTCGCTGCCTACATCGGTCTGCTGCGTTTCCAAGGCCTCAAACCGCTTACCCCCTGACCCGGCCTCCATCGGTTAGCATCGAGGGATGTTCAAGCTGATGAACCGCTGGTGGAAGTACATGACCGCGAAGCTCACGGGCACCTTCAACGAGAAGGCTGACCCCAAGGTGCAGCTCGAGCAAGCCATTCAAGAGGCTCACGATCAACACCGTCGCCTCAAAGAACAGGCGGCCAACGTGATCGCCAACCAGAAGCAGACCGAGATCCGACTCAACCGCACCATGGAGGAGTACGAGAAGGTCGCAGGCAACGCCAAGCAGGCAGTGCTCATGGCCGACGAGGCCCAAAAGCGCAGCGACGCGGCCAAGACAACCGAGTACACCGCAGCGGCCGAGTCGTTCGCCAACCGCATGATCGCCCTGGAGAACGAGGTCGAAGATATGAAATCGCTCCATCTGCAGGCGTCCCAGGCAGCCGACCAGGCGAAGTCGGCGGTCAACCAGAACTCCTCCATGCTCCAGCGCAAGCTCGCCGAACGTCAGCAACTGTTGTCCCAGCTCGACCAGGCCAAGATGCAGGAGCAACTCAACAAGGCGATGGCGTCTCTGTCCGAGACGGTCGGCGACGAAGTTCCCACCTTCGACGAGGTCCGGGAGAAGGTCGAATCCCGGTACGCGAAGGCCAAGGGGATGTCCGAGCTGCAGGGCGCGTCCGTCGAAGGCCGCATGCTCGAGGTCGAGCAGGCTTCCCTCAATGTCGAAGCGCAGGCTCGGCTCAGTGAGATCCGGGCCCAACTCGGGCTCGACGCCGGCACCGCAGCAGCTCCGGCGGTCGCCGAAGTGCGTGCCCCGGGCGAAGGCGCCTAGTGTCCTGTCAGGTTGGTTCGCGGTTGAATTCGGTGTTGGTGACTGCGGCGCAGTAGCGGCCGAGTCGTTCGAGGATTTCGTCGGCGGTTTTGTGCCAGATGAAGGGTTTGGGGTTCTCGTTCCAGTGTTTGACCCATTCGACGATGTCGGCGGCGAGGGCGTTGACGGAGTCTTGGGCGGAGCGTTGCAGTTTCTTGGTGGTGAGCGCGGAGAACCAGCGTTCGACGAGATTCATCCATGACCCGTAGGTCGGGGTGAAATGGAAGTGGAACCGGCGTTGTCGCAGTAGCCACTTGTGGACCGCGGGGGTCTTGTGGGTCGACAGGTTGTCCAAGATGACGTGCACGTCCAAGTGGTCGGGGACTTCACGGTTGATCTTGTTCAAGAACTTGATGAACTGCGCGGAGGTGTGGTTCGGGCGCAGATCGTGGATCACTTTCCCGGACGCGATGTCGAGCGCGGCGAACAGATCGATGGTGCCGTTGCGCTTGTAATCGTGCGAGCGTCGCTGGTTGGTGGTGGGCATCATCGGCAGCATCGGAGCGGTCCGGTTCAACGCTTGGATCTGAGGCTTCTCGTCGACGGCGAACACCGCCGCGTTGACGGGCGGGTTCATGTAGAGCCCGACGATGTCACGGATCTTGGCGACCAACTGCGGGTCGGGGGAGATCTTGAACTCGTCGATCTCCCATGGCTTCAACCCGAACGCCCGCCAGATCTCCGACACCGTCTGCCGGGAGATCCCATGGCGTTCGGCCATCGAACGCGTCGACCAATGCGTGGCGTCTTTCGGGGTCGACTCGAGTGTGTCGATCACGATCTGCTCGACGACGTCATCGCCGATGGTGCGCGCAGCACCGGGGCGGGGCTCATCGATCAACCCGTCGAGACGATGCTCGCCGAACCGCTTGCGCCACTTCGACACCGTCGCAGGGTTGCAGCCCACCTTGGCAGCGATCTCCCCACCGGTCAGGGCCGGGTCCTCGCACAACAAGATGATCTTGCAGCGCATCGCCAAGTTCTGGGCGCTGGAGTGCCGGCGCGCCCAACTCTGCAGTTGTCGGCGTTCGGTGCTGGTGAGCGTGATCTCGACCGGTGGTCGTCCTCGTCTGGCCATGGCGTTCCCTTCGATGCTGGTGGATACACCAGCAAGAACGCGACACGCACACGAAACTTCCCGAACTCAGAAATTTCTTGGCGAAACAGGCTGACAAGACACTAGGCGGCGGCGAGCCGGACGCTCAGCCGGCGTAGCGGACGAATTCGACGATGTTCCCGTCCGGGTCGGCGACCATCCCGATGGTCACCCCCGGCCGCGCTTCGCGCACGGGAATCACGATCTTCACCCCGGCCGCCTCGCAGTTGGCCATCACGTCCTCGACGTTGGCGACGTGGATGGTGAAGTAGCGATAGCCCGTCGCACCGGGAATGCCACCACCCATCGGACGGTTCGACGGCACGTCGTTGAACTTGACCAGCTTGATCAGGGTGTCACCGCAGCGAAGACGGTGCATGGTGCCACCACCGCCGATGGGCATCGGCATGTCCCCCTCGTGGTTCATGCCGAGAAGGTCGCGGTAGAAAGTGAGCGACGCTTCCGAGTCAGTGATCACAATGCCGAGATCGATGGCGGTCTGGGTCAGTTGGAGCTCCATACGCTGACGCTATCGGAGCTCGGCCTTGTTCTTCTTCCGAGCAGCATCGATGAGCGCCTCTCGAACGGTGGCGACGTCGATGTCGGTGAGCGTGCGGTCAGGTGCCTGCAACCGCATCGAGAAGGCGACCGAGCGGAGCCCGGCGCCGATGTTGTCGGAGCGGAATGCATTGAGGAACCGCACTCGTTGGAGCAGCGGTCGGCCCGCCGCTGTCAGCGTGGCAACGAGATCGTTGACCGAGACCGAATCGGCGACGACGAAGGCAAGATCGATGTCGCTCGATGGATAGTTCGAGACGCGCTTGTAACTGGCGTTGGTGTTCAGCGCGACCAGCACCGGGGCGATGTCGAACGACAGCCACCCGGCTCTGCCGGCGATGCCGTACCGCTGCAGCACTCGCGGATCGACCTCGCCGACCTCGCCCATCGTTCGGCCACGGAAGACCACCTCGGCCGAACGAGTCGGATGCAACCCGGGCAGTGGCCGATTGACGGCCTTGAGGTCGCGCAATCCCAGCCCCGCTGCCACCCGGTGGAGCAGTTTGGTGGCCTCGACCGCCGATTGGTCGGCCAGAATGACGCCGACCCGCTCGGTCTCGGTCGGAAGCTCGCTCCCCTCGGGACCCCGGAGGAACACTCGACCGAGTTCGTAGAGCTGAACACCGGTGTTCCGGTGGGATTGGTTATACATGACGGCCTTCAGGAGGCCCGGGAGCAGCGAGATCCGAAGGATCGACTCCTCGGCAACGAGCGGGTTCTCGAGTGAGATCGCCGACTGTTCGCCCTCGTCGACCAGGCCCGCTGCGGCAAGATCACCCGGCGCGAGGAAGGGCATGGGCATCGCCTCGGAGAGTCCCGCGCCCAACAACGTCCGGCGGATCCGACGGCGGGCGCTCTGGGCCGGGGTCAGCTCCCCGTTCTGCGAGGGCCTGGGCACCCGTTTGCCCGAACGGCTGTAGCCGTGATGTCGGCCGATCTCCTCGACGAGGTCCTCCTCGATCTGGCTGTCCGGGCGCCACGTCGGCACGGTGACCAACCAGCCAGGCTCACCATCGACCAGGGCGCAGCGGAAGCCGATGGGTTCCAGGTAACCCCGGATTGCCTCGGCGTCGAGCGAGGTGTTGAGCAAGTGGTTGACCCGCCGGACCCGGAGCCGCACTGGAGGCTTGACTTCGAATCCGCCCTCGACGACGACCGAGCCCGACGTGAGGGTTACCCCGCAGTGCTCGACGGCCAGAGCACAGAAACGATCGAGCGCCCGCTCGATGCCGAGCGGGTCGGTACCCCGCTCGAACCGGGTGGAAGCCTCGGAACGAAGACCGAGTCGACGGCTGGTTCGGGCAATGGTCATGCGATCCCAGACGGCCGCCTCGAGCAGGACACGCGTGGTCTTCTCACTGATCTCGGTGGAGGCTCCACCCATCACCCCGGCCAGGCCGATCGGCTCGTCCTGCTGGTTGCAGATGAGCCCGTCGGCCGTGGTCAGCCGTCGTACCTGGTCATCGAGAGTGATGAGTCGCTCGCCGTCACGTGCCATCCGCACCCGTAGGGCTCCATCGGGGACGAGGTCGAGGTCGTAGGTGTGATTGGGCTCGCCCAGCTCCAACATGACGTAGTTGGAGATGTCGACGACGTTGTTGATGGACCGCACACCGCAGGCGGCGAGTCGAGCCGCCATCCACGCCGGCGACGGTCCAACGGTCACGTTCTCGAGCACCCGCACGCCGAAACGGGCGCAGAGGTCATCGTCGAGCACTTCGACCGCGGCGAGATGCTCGGTTCTGACCGCGCCTTCGACCAACTCGAGCGGCGGGTAGGAGAACGCCACGCCCAATCGGGCGGCCAAGTCGCGCGCGACGCCGGCCACGGACAACGCGTCCGGTCGATTGCCCTCGACGTCGATGTCGAAGAGCCAGTCCTTCTGCGCTCCCAGGGCCTCGGCCAGCGGTTGGCCGACCGTCAGACGGGCATCGAGGATGCGGATGCCCTCGGCATCGTCGGCCAGTTCGAGCTCGGCGGCCGAGCACAGCATGCCGTTGGACCACTGGCCGCGAAGTTTGCGTCGGGCGATCTCGAGCCCGTTCGGCATGATCGTGCCCAAGGTCGCCAAGGGGACCAGATCACCGACGGCCATGTTGAAGGCGCCGCAGCAGATCTGCAACGGCTCGCCCGGTGCCGAGGCCGCGCCACCGGTATCGAGGTCGACCAGCTGGATCCGGTTCGCCTCGGGGTGCGGCCGCAGCTCCAGAATCCGGGCGACGATGATGCCATCCCACGCCGGGCCGGTGGACTCGACGCTCTCGACGACCAGGCCGAGGTCGGTGAGCGTGGCCGCGAGTTCGTGGGGGTCGCCTTCGATGGGCGCGAACTCCTGCATCCAGGAAAGAAGGACCTTCATCGGTGAACCTCAGAACTGTGACAGGAATCGGATGTCGTTGGTGAACAGGTCGCGGAGGTCGTCGACCCCGAACTTCATGAGTGCCAGCCGGTCGATCCCGAAGCCGAACGCGAACCCGGACCACTCCTCGGGATCGATCCCCCCCGCCCGCAAGACGTTGGGGTGCACCATCCCGCAACCTCCGAGCTCGAGCCAGGAGCCGTCGGGCCGCTGGATGTCGAACTCCGCCGACGGCTCGGTGAAGGGAAAGTGGTTGGGGCGAAGGCGAGAGCTGAAACCCTCGCCGAAGTACGCCGTCGTGAATGCTTCGATGGTCCCGGCCAGGTCAGCGAGGGAGATGTGCCGGTCGACGACCAGCCCCTCGATCTGGTGGAACACCGGCATGTGGGTTGCGTCCGCGGTGTCGCGACGGAAGACGCGTCCGGGGGCGATCACGTAGATCGGCGGTTCCTGGGTGAGCATCGTTCGGATCTGGACCGGAGAGGTGTGCGTTCTGAGCACGGTGTTGCTGCGGCCGTCTTCGTCCCGCGGGCCGTAGTCGACATAGATCGTGTCGAAACCGTCGCGGGCCGGGTGGCCCTTCGGGATGTTCAAGGCGTCGAAATTGTGCCAGTCGGTCTCGACCTCGGGGCCTTCGGCCACGCGGAAGCCCATGCCGAGGAAGACGTCCTCGAGTTCCTCCCACGCCTGGGTGACGATGTGGGCGTGGCCGACGGGCGAATAGTCGACCACTTCGGTGAGATCCAGCCGCTCGAATTCGAACTGCGCCGCGCGCTCGGCCGACTCGAGCTCGCCTCGCCGGGCGGCGAAGGCGGTCTCGACCTGCTCCCTGGCCGAGTTCAACGCCTGGCCTGCATCCTTGCGCTGCTCGGCGGGAAGAGATCCCAGCGCCTTGCGAGCAGCCAGCAATGGCCCCTCCTTGCCCAGATGAATCAGCTCGAGCTGGTGGAGTTCGTCGGTGGTGTGCGCCCGCTCGGCCGCGGCGAGCGCGGCCGCGGTGAACGAGGAGAGGTCGTCGATCATCGGCATCATCCTTCGGTCTTGGTGTCGAGAGTGATCGGGGAAGGAGTTCGGCGCACCTGGCGGAGGGCCTCGAAGCACACTACGGCCCCTGCGGCGGCAACGTTGAGGGATTCGGTGGGTCCGGCCAGCTCGATGCATATGAGCGCGTCAGCGGCAGCCATCAGTTCGTCCGACAGCCCGTGGGCCTCGTTGCCCAGCACGATGGCCGCGGTGCGGAGGTCGACGGTGTCGTGAGGGCGAGCACCGTCGCGCACCGCGGTGGCCAGCACCTGACGGCCCTGTCCGCGAAGCAGGTCGAAGAGCGGCAGAGACGGTCCTGCGACGATCAGCGGCAGGCGCAGCGCAGCCCCGGCCGAGGCTCGGAGGACTTTCGGATTGGTCGGGTCGACGCTGTCCTCGGTCAGCACGACTCCGGCGAAACCGGCGGCCTCGGCGGTACGCCACAGCGTGCCGACGTTGCCCGGATCGCGACCCTCGGCGATGACCAACACAGGACGCGCCGGGTCGAGGTCGGCCAGGGTCCACTCGGGGACCACGACCACCGCAACGAGGGGTTGGGGGTTGACGGTCGGGAGCACCGAACGCAGCGCCCCCGGCTGGGTCCACACGACGTCGAGATCGGCGAGCTCGCCGGGGAGCGCAACGCCGGCTTCCGCGTAGACCACCTCGACCTCGAGACGCGAGGCGAGGGCCTCGACGACGAGCGTCGGGCCCTCGACGATCATGACGCCCTCTTCCCGTCGGGCTTGGGCCTGCGAACCGAGGCGTTTCAGACGCTTCAGTTGTTGGCTCTTCGAGCTGAGCACGTCGGGATCGAGAAGGAGTCGGTCAAGCAGTCGGGACGTTCATCGTGACGATGGCAACGGCCGGAGACTGCAGTCGGTCATGCAGCTTCGGCCGAAGCCTGGGCCAGCGCCTCGTTCGCGGCTTGCACCAGGGCGGTGAACGCGGCGGCGTCGGTGATGGCCAGATCGGCGAGGATCTTGCGATCGACCTCGATGCCGGCCTCTTTCAAGCCGGCTATGAACCGGCTGTAACTGGTGTCGTTCTGGCGGCACGCGGCGTTGATCCGCTGGATCCACAAACGACGGAAGTCGCCTTTGCGGGCCCTGCGGTCACGATAGGCGTAGTTGCCGGAATGCATGACCTGTTCATTGGCCGCGCGGACACTACGGCTCTTGTTGCCGTAGTAGCCCTTTGCCTTTTCCAGTGTGCTGCGGCGACGCTTCTTTGAGTGGACGGAGCGCTTCACTCGTGCCATGGCCGAGTCTCCTTGAGGGTGTGAGAAAGGGGGTCTTGGGGAACGGGAAGAGCGATCAGCTCGACAGGAGCTTCTTGATGCGGGACTCGTCCGCCGGGTCGACGAGCGTGGGGCCGGTGAGGCGCCGCTTGTGCCGGCTCGACATCTTCTCGTTGAAATGATTCAGGTTCCGCTGCCGGCGGGTGAGCTTGCCTGACCCCGTGGTCTTGAAGCGCTTCTTCGCGCCTTTGTGGGTCTTCATCTTGTTGGACATGGTGTTCTCTCCTCGGAGCGGGGCGCCGCGGGGTGATCGGGTGGGTGGGAGTTGTGCGACCGCGAGGGCACCCGAGTCGGATGCCCTGAGGGATGGACCGCAGATGGGCTACTCGCTTGTAGACAGCCTGGAAAAAGGAAACGTTGTTGCTGGAGACACTGTTGCTGTTGCTGCTGCTGGGGTGGCCGATTCGACCTTCTTCTTGCCGGACTTCTTGGTTTTGTCCGGCCCGAGCACCATGGTCATGTTGCGCCCGTCAAGCCGTGGATAGGCCTCGACCTTGGCAAAGTCGTCAACGCGACCGGCAATTTCGTCGAGGATCTTTCGTCCGAGCTCGGGATGGGTGACCTCCCGGCCTCGGAACATGATGGTGACCTTGACCTTGTGCCCCTCCTCGAGGAAGGAAGCGACCTTGCGGGTCTTGGTCTCGAAGTCACCACCCGAGATCTTCGGCCGATACTTCATCTCCTTGACCGTGATATGGCTGGTCTTCTTACGGGACTCCTTGGCTCGTTGGGCCGCTTCGTACTTGTATTTGCCGTAATCCATGATTCGACAAACAGGAGGACTGGCGGTGTCAGCCACTTCGACCAGGTCGAGTTCGAGCTGACGGGCGAGACGTAGAGCTTCGGGGAGCGGCTTGATACCAAGCTGATCGCCGTTTGCGGCGATCAGCCGTACTTCGCGAGCACGGATCTTCTCGTTGATCCGTGGTTCCTGCGGCGCAGCTATTGCCGATCACTTTTCATGCAGGCGCAACTCCTTCTGGCGCTTTCGATTGGGACAGCCAGCCAGAAAGAGGACGAGCCCGTAGGATCGTGCTGCGTACATGGACCTGGACGCACCGCCGCCGTTGGGACGACCGCTCCTTCAGGAACGCCCGGCTCGTGGGCTGAGTGGCCAGGTGGGGCGAACCCTCTTCCTGTCAGACCCCGTAAGGTTACCAGGAAGTCCCGCGATCGGAAACTAGCGTGAAGTCGTGACGCTTTGGACTCCCGACGGTGAACGACCGATCAACCGACAACCCGCCCCGTCCCCATCGCCTGGGGCCGGTTCGGGGTTGGGCCCCACGGGCACCGACGACTTCAGCGACCTCTCGCCCGAGGAGCAGGAGCAGGCGAGGCGTATGGCGGCCGAGTTCGCGTCGGCACGCGAGGAGATTCTCGGCGCAGACGTTGCTGACATCATCGCCAATCACGCCATGGGCCTGTACGAGCTGGGCGCCATCCACCTCACTGCCGACAATCCGAACCTTGCCGCATCGCGTCTGGCCATCGACGCCCTCGGCATCCTGGTCGACGGCCTCGAAGGTCGCCTCGGGCAACACGAAGAGGTGCTGAGCGAGGCACTTCAACAGATCCGACTCGATTACTACCTTGGCAGCAAATTCGGCCGGAAGGGCGCCGGCG
>JAQCHM010000035.1 GCA_027730885.1 Actinomycetota bacterium
CGGTTTCGAGTTGCATCCGCAGAGTGTCGCAGAAGTGGGGCGGCTCGGTATCGACGGGCGAGCTGCAAGCGGCGAGACTACGATGCGATTGACGCGCTCAGCGAAAGGTTGCCTCGTTGACCAACCAGCAAGCTTCCGCCTGGGCTCCGCTCCCGAAGGGCACGGCGTCAGAAATCGCCGAAGCCGCCAAGGCGCTGGAGGCCAAGGGTTACGCAGGCGCGATCGCGAACCAGGTCTACAGCCCGCCCTGGTCGGCGATGGCCATCTCGGCGGCAGCCACAACACGACTTGGGCTCGAGGCCGGCATCGCGATGGCGTTCGTACGGTCGCCGTTCGAGACGGCCTGTGCGGCGCTCGAACTCGACCGCCTCAGCGAAGGGCGTTTCATCCTCGGTCTCGGAACGGCACCCGCACCCTGGACAGAGCAGTATTTCGGCGAGGAGTTCAGCCCGCCCGTTGGTCGCCTGCGAGAAGTCATCGACATCATCCGCCTGGTCAACGACGCCGCGGTTGCCGGTGCTCCCAGCCTTCCCGCTTACCGCGGGGATCACTATCAGATCTCGTTCGAAAGCTTGGTGCCGACGTTCGGGCCCGATGTGCGACGTGTTCCCATCTGGATCGCGTCGCTGCGCGAGAAGCTCTGTGAGTTGGCGGGCGAAACCGCCGACGGGCTCATCGGTCATCCGATCTGGTCGACCAGTTGGATGTTCGACACCGCGTTGCCGGCGATGGAGCGGGGCGCTGCCCGCGTTGGCCGCCCGGTTGTGGACCTCCACCTCCAGCTCTGGCTCACCGTGTCCATCGACGACGACCCGACCGTCGCGGCCAGGCGGGCCCGCGGAAACGTTGCCTTCTACGGAGCCATTCCCTCCTACCGCCCGTACTTCGAGGCCCATGGATTTGGAGAGCTGAACGACACCCTGGCCGAGGCGCGGCGGTCGCTCCCCCTCGACCAGTGCCTCGATCTCGTGCCGCTCGAGGCGGCCCGAACCTTTGCTGTCTGCGGGACCACCGACGAGGTGGGACAGCAGCTCGATCGCCTGATGCAGCGGTCGAACTCGGTGTGCGTCAAGCCCCCGACCTGGTGCGTGGAGCCAGAGGACTTGGTGCACCAACACCGGCGTATCGAGCACGTCCTCTTCGGGCGATGAGCGTTACCGATGCGCTCGTCGCCGGACTCGCCGCGTTCGTCGCCGGTCTGATCAATGCCATCGCCGGCGGGGGAACGCTCATCTCGTTCCCCGCGCTGGTCGCCCTGGGGGTCCCCGCGGTCAGTGCCAACGTGACCAACACGGTGGCCCTGGTGCCGGGTTACCTGGGCGGCGCCTACGCCCAGCGCAAGGATCTGGTCACCTATTTTGCCACGTTGAAAGGCTTGCTGATCGTCTCAGCAGTAGGCGGCCTCGTCGGTTCGGTCCTGTTGGTCAACTCACCCGAGCGGTTGTTCCGGGACCTTGTGCCGTTCCTCATCATCGGTGCCTGCCTGCTGCTCGGCGTTCAGGATCGGCTAAAGGCCGTACTGGCGCGCCGCCATCAGTCGCCGGCCACCACTCTCGGCGTCGTCGGCGTGGCGTTGCTCTTCCCCACCGCGGTGTACGGCGGCTACTTCGGCGCCGGGCTGGGCATCATGCTCCTGGCCGTCCTGGGGTTGGCGCTCGACGATCCGTTGCCCCGCATCAACTCGCTGAAGTCCACGCTCTCGCTCTGCATCAACCTGGTCGCGGCGGCCTTCTTCGTCTTCAGCGGCAAGGTCCAGTGGGACCTCGCCGCGGTCATGGCCGTCACCAGTCTCGTGGGAGGCACCGTCGGCGGACGCATCGCCACCCGCCTCGACCCGAAGGTCCTCCGTATCGTCGTCATCGTCTTCGGTCTGGCGGTCGCTGTCCGGTTCTTCTTCTGAGCCGAGGGTCGTCGCATGAGCAAGGCGACTGCGAACGCGACGGCCATGACACCGACGGTGGCCGAGAACATCTCACCGATCGCCGCGGTGGTGATGTCGCGCTCGCCCTCGAGGAGTGCGTCACGGAACCCGGGGTCGGTCAGCGGGGGCAGCTCGACCGTGGTCCGCAGCTGATTGAATCGTCGGAGCCCCCAGGCAGTGAGGGCCGACAGCCCGACCGACAACCCCATGAGGCGGAACAACATCACCACACCGGCTGCGGCCCCTCGCTGGTCGCCCGGCGCATGATCGACAACGGCCGCGCTGGTCGGTGCGATGACCATCCCCAGACCGGCGCCGACCAACGCCAGATGCATGGCCATGACGGCGTAGCCGGTCGTGGCCTCCCAGATCGAACCCATCAACCAGAATCCGGCGCCCGCGAGCGCCAGCCCGGCCAGTGTCGGCGGCCGATACCACCATCGGCTCGTCAGCCGACCGCCCAGGTAGGAGGTCAACGCCATCGCGACGGTCATCGCGGTCAGCATTCGGGCTGCCAGCGCGGCGCTGCGGTCGGTGTCGATCTCGACCACGTTCACCCACAACGGCACCTGCACCATCGCGATCACCAGGGCCGCGCCGATCAGGAAGTTCACGGCCACGGCGGACCGGAGATTGCGGCCCCGGAGCAGACTCGGATCGATCACCCGGTCACTCGAGCGACGTTCCCGCCACACGAACGCCACGAACGCCGCGGCGGCCACCCCATACAGCCAAGGTCCACCGAACCCGGGCTCACCCGTCAGTTCGCTCAACCCGGTGACGCTCTGGATCTGGGCCCGGCCGATGAGTGCGACGTTGAGGGCAACGAGTCCCACCACCAGTGCGGTAGCGCCGCTCCAGTCGACCCTGCGCCGCGCGCGGCCTCCGGCATCCAACACGTTCCAGCCGGCCAGGATGCCGATGAGGGCCAGAGGGACGTTCAACCCGAACTGCCAGCGCCAGTTCAGGAGCCGTACCAGCAACGCCCCGTAGATCGGCCCGATCACCCAACCCATCGTCTCGATGCTGCCCAGGATGCCGAGCGCTCGAGCCCGGTGGCGTTCGGGGTAGACGTCGCCGACCACGGCCATCGCGACGGGAATCAAGGCACCGGCGCCGATGGCGCTGAGCACCCGGCCGAAGAGGAACAGCGGCAGGGTCGACGCGAAGGCAATCACCGTCGAACCGGCAGCGAAGAGGCCGAGCGCCCCGATGAACACCGCCCGCCGACCCCATACGTCGCTCAACTTGCCGGCGATCGGCATCACGGCCACGAACGCGATCAGGTAGACGTTCACGATCCACGCGGCGTCGTCGAGCCCGTCGGGCAGCACGATGCCGAGATCACCGATGATGGGCCGCAACATGGTGGCGACCACGGTGAGATCGTCCGCGGCGACGAGCGCGCCGAAACCGACGACCGACAGCACTCTCGCCGGCGAGTGCCGTGGCGGGCCGAGCGGACTACTCAGTTTCCGTCGCCGAGGTCAGGGGGCGTGATGGTGACCTCGGCGCCGTAATCGGACAGCTCGATTCGCCAACTACTGGTCCCGCCGTCCGAGGCGCTCTGGAACGTGGCCTCGACCACGTGGCCGGTGTCGCGGTCGATCCAGAGCTCGATCGGGGCGTCGTCGGTCACCAGACCACCGGTGATCGCCGCCAGTCGGTCGCCGTCTGCCTGACCAGTCACATGCCAGCGCTCGGACCCGGCGTCGTCGACGAGTTCGGGCTCGGCCAGGTCATCGCGAAGCAGCGGTGTCCAGCCGGCCGCGGGATCGAACAGATCGATGGGATCGAAGGTGACGCTGTCAGATACGGGCTCCCATTCCCCGGTGAGCGGATTCGACAGCCATACCTCGCCCTAGACGGACACCGCCCCCATCTGGGTCTCGATGCCGAGCGCGGTCACTCTCAGCACGGCATCAACGGCCGCGCCCTCGCTCGAGAAACGCCCCTTCGCCTGGTTGAAGACCAGCGAACCGCCCTCGTCCAGGAAGACGGCGGCGCCGGTGCGTTCGATGGTGAACGCAACAGTGCCCACCTCGGCCATGGCCTCGGCGGTGGTGGCCAACACGGTGGCCACGTCGGCCGGGCCGGCGGTTTCATCGCTGCCGGAGCATCCGACTGCGAGCAACACGAGCACCACGACCAATGGCCCCCGATGCCACAATCGCCGCTCGCTCAACGGAGCCCACACGCGTCCGCGTAGGAAGTCAGCACCGACTCGAAGGTCTTCGTCGGGCCCGGCCCAGCCAGGATCAGCTCGTCGACACCGAGCCCGCGGGCTCGGTCGGCCAGGGCGGCGATCTCGTCAGGGCTCTCGGTTGCAAGCGGCACGCCGAGCTTGAAGCTGAAGTCCGGGTCTGACACCGACCGACCGGCGTCGGCCATGGCGGCGTGCAATTGTTCGAGGTGGGCCTCGATGTCGGGCTGGGCCCACCAGCCATACCAGCCGTCACCCAACCGGGCCGCCCGACGCATGGCCGCAACCGAGTCGCCACCGATGATGATCGGAGGACCGCCCGGCGTCAGGGGCTTCGGGTTGAGGACGACGTCGTCGAAGTTGACGAACTCCCCGTGGTAGCTGGCCCTTTCCTGGGTCCAAGCAACGCGAATGGCCTCGATGTACTCGTCCAGCCGCTTGCCCCGCTGCTCGAAGGGGACGCCGAGCGCCGCGTACTCCTCCCACGACCAGCCCGAGCCCACACCCAACTCGAAGCGACCGCCGGTGACGTGGTCGAGGGTCAGCACCTCCTTGGCCGTCAGCAAGGCTGGGCGCTCGGGAAGGATCAGGACGCCGGTCACGAATCGGAGCGTCGTCGTCGCTGCGGCCGCGGCCTGCACGACGAAGAGCGGGTCGTAGATGCCGGTGTCGGGGCTCCACCGGGTGGAACCGTCGTCGCTGTAGGGGTACTTCGATTCGTAGGAGGCGAAGAACACGACGTGTTCGGGGACCGATAGAGCGTGGAACCCGAGCCCTTCCATGGTCTGGGCGAACGCTCGGACAAAGCCGAAGTCACGCTTGGGCGAGTTGCCGAACATCCCTGCAGCACTGATTCGCATGACCCGGAAGCTAGCGCACCGAGCGGACTACGATCCGGCCCATGACCGAACCCACCCGCCACAAGCCGGCGACCGACCGCAGAGCCGAGGACCATGCCGCCTGGATCGCGCGGGTGTCCGAGACCGCGATCGAGCCCGAACTTCCCATTTGCGACCCGCACCACCACCTGTGGCTCGACGCCGGCCACACCGGCTGGCCCTATACCCTCGCCGACCTCCACGCCGACACCTCACCCGGTCGGGCGTCGGCTCACAACGTCGTTCGCACGGTCTTCCTCGAGTGCCACGCGGAGTACCGGACCGACGGTCCTGCGCACCTGCGTCCCGTCGGAGAGACCGAGTTCGTGACGGCGCTGGCCGAACAGACGGTCGAGTCGGGCAAGGCCGAGATCGCCGGCATCGTGGGGAGCGCGGACCTCAGGCTTGGCGACGCCGTCGCCGAGGTCATCGACGCGCACGTGGAAGCCGGCCGAGGCCGCTTCCGAGGCATCCGGTACATCACCGCCCAGGACCCGCACCCCCCGCTGGCCATGGGAGACAGCGCGGCGATGGACGACCCCCAGTACCTGGCAGGCGTCCGCACCATCGGGTCCATGGGCTTCAACTACGACGCCATGGTCTATCACCCCCAACTACCGGCGCTGGTCGAGGTCTGCCGTGCCTGCCCGGACACCCCGATCGTCATCGACCACCTCGGCGGCATCCTCGGTACCGGGCCCTACAAGGACCGGCGCGACGAGATTCTGTCGACGTGGCTCTCGTCGATGTCCGCCCTGGCAGCGTGCGACAACACCTTCCTGAAGGTCGGGGGCATCGGCATGCCGATGATGGGGTACCGCTGGGACAAGCAGGCTCAGCCGCCGACATCGGAGGAATTGGCCGCGCCTTGGGCCGATCCCATTCACGCGGTGATCGACCTGTTCGGCCCGCAACGTTGCATGTTCGAGTCGAACTTTCCGGTTGACAAGCGAGGCGCCGGCTACACCGTGCTGTGGAACGCCTTCAAGCGAATCGCCGCCGGCTACTCGGCCGACGAGAAGCGAGACCTCTTCCACGACGCCGCGGCTCGGGCCTACCGACTCACGACCCTCGCCTGAACCCTTCAGGTGCCATCACGCCAGGGTGGCGGCCTCCGGCAGCAGCTTGAGGAAGTTGTGGGTGTAGAACGACGCCCGCGCGGCCTCGGGGAGGTCACCGAGGCTGGTCTCGAACCGACCGATCGGGTTGCGGCCACCCTCGGTGTGGGGGTAGTCGGACGAGAACAGGTAAAGGTCATCAGCCGAATCCTCGATCAAGGCGCCGACATCCTCGAAGGGGTAGGGCGTGAATCCGAGTTGCTGGCGGATTTGTTCGGAAGGACGACGCGTGAAGGCCTTGAGTTCCGGCTCCGACCGTGACCAGATCTCGGCTGCGTGGTCGAGGCGCCGAAGCATCCCGGGCACCCAGGTAGCCCCCAACTCGATCGCCGCGCCACGGAGATTGCGATGTCGTTCCAAGACGCCATCGAGCACCATGACCGAAAGGAACTCTTCGCTCGACTGGTGGAGGATCGTGAGATCCTTGGAGCGGACGTTCTCGGCCCCGCCCAGCCAGTCCTTCGGTGTCGGCCGACCGGTGTTCATGTACTCGGACCGGATCTGAATCGGCTGGCCACCCACGTGCAGCAGGAACGGAACCCCGGCATCGGCGAGGCGAGCCCAGATCGGGTCGAGGTCGTCGTGGCCCGGTGAGCGACCACCACAGGGTTCGGCCGGGATCCACACCCCCTTGGCCCCGAGTTCGAGTGCGGCATCGAGTTCGACGACCGCCCGCTCCGGGTCGGCCAGCGAGAGCAGAGCGACGGGCAGCAGGCGCGGGTCGTCGCCGCAGAACTCGGCCATGGCCCGGTTGTGGGCGCGGCACGCCGCGTAACGAACATCGAGCTCCGACACCCAGAACACCTGGCCGGGCGCAAAGGTCGAGAACACCCACTGGGCGCTGAAGCCCAACTCGTCGAGGGCAAGCACTCGCTCATCGTGATTGAAGGCGCCGAGCGCCTCGTAGTTCTTGGCGCCGCCGATGACGTTTTCCAACAATTCCGCCGCCCGTTCGGGAGGATGAGCGCCGGCAGGAGCATACTCGATCACCCACTCCGCCGTCGGTCCACCCGAGCTGACCGAGAGGCGCGGGATGCGTTCCCGCATGGCCGGGTCGGCGTGGCTGGTCAGCCAGTCCGGAAGCTCCATCAGATGACTGTCGGCGTCGAAGTACGGGCGACCTTCTGCGTACGGCATGACTCGAACGTACCGGTCGCCGTCATCCGCACTCAAACCTGGTTACCTTGACCCCGTGCCGGAACTCATCGAGACGCGGAACGCCTGGTTGCTTGCCTGGGCATCGGCCGCCGCCAACTTCATCACCTTCGGTACATTGTTTTCCTTCGGTGTATTCCAGCGATCGATCGCCGAGTCGCTCGACTCCTCGATCGGCCCCGTCGCTGCCCTGTTCTCCTTGGCCGTGTTCACCTACTACACCGCCGGTGCGGTCGGGGGCCGCCTGGCCGACCGCTACGGCGTTCGCCCGGTCCTGCTCGCTGCGGGTTTCCTGCTGCCGGTCGGGCTGTTCCTCTCTTCCCGCGCCACGTCGCTTTGGCAGCTCTACTTCTGCTACGTCCTCATGGTCGGCCCCGCCGTCGGGTGCTGCTACCCGCCGTTGCTCGGCGCCGTTGGGCGTCGATTCGACAAGCGTCGGGCCTCGGCTCTTGCCATCGTTCTGATGGGTGTCGGCGGAGGCACGTCGGCCATGCCGAACATCAGTGAAGCCTTGGAGACTCGCTTCGGTTGGCGCACGACCTTCGTCGTGCTCGGCGTGTTGGGGGCGCTGATCATCTCGGTCGTCGTCGTCGTCGCAGGCCCCGATCGCCAGACCGGCGCTGCCCCCTCCCCTCTCGGACCGATCGTCCGCAATCCACGCTTCCAACGGCTGTTCCTCTCGGTCGTACTGGTCGGTCCCGGGTTCTACACGCCGCTCGCGTTCTACAACGACTACGCCATCGACCACGCGATCAGCCGACCGGCAGCCGCCGCGCTCATCGGCCTGGTCGGTGGGTCGAGCGTCGCGACCAGGCTGCTCATCAGCTGGCGGCCCAATGTGTTCGGCACCGACCGATTCGGCACGATGGGCCAGTACCAGCTCGGTTACGTCCTGATGTTCCTCGGGTTGGTCACCTGGCTCGTTGCCGGTTCGGCCTATGCCCTCTTGGTCGTCAGCGCCGTGCTCCATGGCGTGGGCTGGGCGGTGTGGGTCACTGCGACGCCACTGGTGCTGACCGAATGGTTCGGGGTCCGGGACCTGGGCGGCGTGATCGGCGTGTTCTACACCGGCCTCGGGGTCGGGGCGCTGGCCGGCCCTGCGGTCGCAGGAGTGCTGATCGACCGTTCCGGCTACCGCCCGGCCATCATCGCCGTGGTAGTAACTACGTTCCTGGCCTCGGTCACCGTCCTGCTCCCCGTGGGGGGAGCGTCGAGTAGGAGGATCGCTGCATGAGCAACGACACAAGCAACCAGAATCGGTATTGGACACAGTCCCGGGTCGAGCTCCGAGCCGCCGGTTTCGATCCCGACGCAATCTCGAAGACCGACACGGTCGTCACCATTGCCAGCGCCTACACCAACGCCCATCGCTGCAACAATCGGGTCGCCACCATCACCGACCTTCTGCGTGACCTCATCGACGACGCGGGCGGCAAGGGCCTGGTCGTCGGAGCTCCAGCGGTGTCGGACGCGCTGACGCAGGGAACCCCCAATGCGGGCTACAGCCTGGTGTCCCGTGACGTCGTGGCCGACTGCTTCGAGATCGGTCACTACGCCCACCACGGCAACGCCATGCTCGTCATCTCCGGCTGCGACAAGACGGGGGCGGCCGCCCTCATGCCGCTCGCCCGGACCAACGCCTTCGGCCTGGTGCTGTACCCCGGGACGAGCTCGCCGGGAAGTGTGTCCTTCCAACCGTGGGCATCGAAGGGGAACAACCTCACGATCCTCGACTACGCCGAAGGTCGCGCGGCCAACGAGGCCGGCCGCATCAGCGACGACGAACTGCGCCAGCTCGAACAGAACGTCATGCCGGGCAGCGGTACCTGCGGAGCGATGTTCACCGCCAACACCATGAGCACGATCGCCGAGTCGATCGGCATGATGCTGCCCCGCGGCGCCTCCCATCCGGCCGACTACGACGCCGCCAGCGACATCCACGATGATGTCCGGGCCCAGGCCACCGCCAGCGTCGATGCGCTGTTCCGTCTGGTCGCTCGTGGCATTCGACCACTCGACATCATGACGGTCGAAGCGTTCGAGAACGCCATCACCACCGTGTACGCCATGGGCGGCTCGACCAACCTCTACCTCCACCTGCTGGCCATCGCCCGAGAGGCGCAGGTGCCCATCACCATCGAGCGGATACAGGCCGTCGGTGAGCGGGTACCCCTCATCGCCAACCTCCAACCACAGGGCCCTTACGCCATGGCCGCGCTGCACGCGCTGGGCGGCGTGCCCATTGTCATGAAGGAACTGCTGCGCAACGGGTTGCTGCACGGCGACGCACTGACGGTCACCGGCGAGACTGTTGCCGAGAACCTGGCCGACGTCCCCACGCTGGAGGACCTGGGCGATCAGACCGTCATCCTCCCCGTGGGACGCCCCATCGCGCCGGCCAACAACCACATCAGCGTCCTGCGAGGCAACCTGGCCCCCGAAAGCTGTCTGCTCAAGTTGTCGGGCAAGGCCCTCGACAGCGGCCGGTTCCGCGGCCAGGCCCGAGTCTTCGAGTCCGAGCCCGAGACGATGGCGGCCATCCGTGCGGGGGCCATCACTCCGGGCACGGTCGTGGTCGTCCGCAACGTCGGCCCCGTCGGCGGGCCGGGTATGCCCGAGATGGTGATGCTCACCATCGCCCTCCAGGGGCGTGGCCTGGGCAAGGAGGTCGCCCTGATCACCGACGGTCGGTTCTCCGGTGTCTCCCACGGCATCCTCATCGGCCACATCTCCCCCGAGGCTGCTCGCGGCGGACCACTCGCCGCCGTCCGTGACGGAGACTGGATCGTGATCGACCCGGCCGCTCGCACCCTCGACGTCGAACTCCCCGACGCCGAGATCAATCGCCGCATGGCCGAATGGACGGCGCCGGACCTCTCGACGCGCGTGCGCCCCGGATCGGTGCGGGACAAGTACGTCCGGCTCGTCTCCTCCGCTCACCACGGCTGCGTGCTGTAGCACCCCTCCCAACCCCGGCATCGGGAGTGCGTGGGTACCGTTTTCGGCACTCCGACACTCCCGATGCGGGTGGTTGGGTCAGCGGAGGGCTGAGAAGTCGGTGGGTTTGAGGATCCGATTCTCGAGGTGGCTGAGCAGAGGGCCATTGACCTCGCTCTCGGCCCGCACCTTCTGCCACTCGGGGTCAGAGGCGAAGGCGGCCCAGGCCGCATCGCGCTGCGCCATGCTCTCGAAGCCCACGATGTACCAGAGCTCGTCGTTGCGACCACCGACCGAGTTGGTCCAGTAACCGATGTTCGTGATCCCGTGCTTTTCGAACAACCCGGTCGTGTGGTCGCTAAAACGGGCGATGAGATCGGGCAATCGGCCGGGCGCTGCGGTGTAGATGCGGAGTTCGTGGATCATGCGCACTTCCTAGCCTATCGACCGGCGGAGCACCCGTTCGTGTTCCCCGTTTCGTCAGAGGCGGGAAGTGTCGAAGATCACCGGGTCGTCGAAACCGGCGTGGAGCCAGAGCCGATACCGGCTGATCCGGCCGTCGACGAAATCGAAGAAGCTGAACACGGTTCCCTCGATGGTCTGACCGGTCGGAGCCCGATCGAGCCAGGGTCCGACGTGCGTTCCGGTGAACCTCCACCAGCACATTGCGGAGTCTCCCCCACCTTCGATTCGTTCGATGGTGAGGTCCACATCCCCGACGTGGCGCAAGAACCCTTTGACGTGAGCGACCAAACCGGCACGTCCGGGCGGCCCGCCGAACGCCTGGTTGGCCTCGTCGACGATGTCCGGCTGGGCCAGTTCGTCAATGAGTTCGAGCCGGCGTCAGCCGACCACTTCTTCCAGATAGGTCCGCACCAGTACCTTCGGGTCGAACTCAGAACTCATGATGGTCATCTTTCCGGCGGCGGCCGATTCGGACGCTCGCCTGTGATCGAGGGTCAAACCCAGCGAACGAATTGTGAATGAACGGCGCCCACGTGCAGGTGCGGCAGACGGCGCGGCTCACCGACCAGTTCGAGATGTTCGAGGTAAGGGGCCAGTTCGCGGAAGACCGAGCGCATTTCCCAGCGGGCGAGGTTGGCCCCGAGACAGAAGTGTCCGCCGTGCCCGAAGGCCAGGTGGTAGTTGGGGTTCCGGGTCACGTCGAAGCGGTAGGGATCGTCGAACATTGTTTCGTCACGGTTGGCCGACGGGTACCACAGGCCAACGGTGTCACCCTTCTTGATCAGGGTGCCGGAGAGTTCGTAGTCCTCGGTAGCGGTGCGTGCGAACTGGATGACCGGTGACACCCAGCGCATGATCTCCTCGACCGTGGTCTCGGTGTATGCGCCCACATCGCCGGCCAGCAGCGCCGCTTGGTCGGGATGCTCGAGCAGCACTCGAACGCCACCCGCGATCGAGTTGCGGGTCGTCTCGTTCCCGGCACCGATCAACAGCATCAGGTAGCCATGTAGCTGCTGCTGGGTGAGCGGCTGGTCGTCGATGGTCGCGTGCACGAGGAGGTTGGCCAGGTCGTCGCCGCCCTCGGGGCCGCGGGCGCGTCGGTCGTCGATGATCTCCTCCAAGTAGTCGAACAGGTCTGATCCGAGGCGGCGTCGGGCGTCGGCCAAGGACTCGCCCGGCAACGCGTGTTCGGCTGCGAGTTCTCCGATGAAGAGCTGATCAGTCATCTCCGAGATTCGGTACCAATCGTCCTCGGGTAGCCCCATCAATCCACAGATCGTCGCCAACGGCACCGGTAGGGCCAGCTCGGCCACGATGTCGAGCGGTTCGCTCGTATTCCTTGCCTTCTCGACGAATTGGCCGACGAATTTCTTGGTGATGGCGTCGAGGTCGGTCTCGAGCCGCCGCATGGCGGCCGGAGTGAATCGCCGCATGGTCAGCAGTCGCATGTCGAGGTGGTCGGGCCGATCCTTGAACACCATGTCCATCGGCTCGTTGACGTCCCACCCGTACCGCTCCGCTTGGCGTTGCCGGAAGTAGGCGAATCGCTCGAGGCCGTGCTCGGTGTCGAGCCGAAGGATCGGGCCGGCGTTGGAGAAGATCTGGGGAAGGGAGCCGACGGTGTGCACGTCCTGGTATCGGGTGACGGCCCAGAACGGAGGGAAACCCTCGCGCTCGTACCAGTACACCGGGGCCTCTTTCCGCAACAGGTCCCAGTCGGCCCACGGATACCCGTCGGCGACGTAGCGGTCGAGGGAGTGGATGTCGACGTCGTCCAGGGAGGTGACTCCGTGGGATTCCGTGGCAGTCATGTCGTCATCCTTGCAAAGAACGACCGATCTGGGCTACCCGTCTCCCATGGAACTCAGGAACACACGCTACGAGATCGATGACTTCGGCGTCGCCACGGTATGGCTCCACCGGCCCGAGCGGGCCAATGCTTGGACCGGTCACCTGCACCGCGAGTACCGCTGGATCTTCGCCCAATTGGAGAACGACCCTCGCGTTCGGGCCGCAATCGCGACCGGCACCGGCAACCACTTCAGCGTCGGTGCCGACACCGGTGCCTTGGACGTCGGCGTCAAGCGGGGCTACTACGACCCGGGCCTGGGCGACGACACCGCAAATCCTGGCTATGGAGTGCGGCCGGACTTCGACCACGATCTCGCGTGGCAATGGGCGCTTCGGTTTCCCGTCATCGCGGCAGTCAACGGCGGCTGCGCCGGCGTGTCCTTCGCACTTGCCTGCTTCTGCGACATGCGTTTCGCCGCGGCCGACGCCAAGCTCACGACCGCGGCCCCGAAGCTCGGACTGCCGGCCGAGTACGGCCTGTCCTGGGTGCTGCCGCGTCTGGTCGGGGTCACCGCGGCCGCTGACCTACTGATCTCCGGCCGAACGTTCCGCGCCGCCGATGCCCCGTCCGGCCTGTTCAACGAGGTGTATCCGACCCGTGAGGAGCTGATGGAAAAGGTCACTGACTACGCCCGTGGTATCGCAACCACCGTCGGGCCCGATGCCGTCCGACAGACGAAGGAACAGCTCTACCGCGACCTGCTCTCTTTCGACGTCGGCGAGTCGATCGAGGACTCCAAGCGCCGCATCAACGACGCGATGGCGACCGACGAGTACCGCGAGGGCGTTGCCGCCTTCGCCGAGCGCCGACCCCCACGCTTCGGCGACCGGCCGGTGTGAAATCGCGAACAAATGCTGGGCCAACGGCTGTCCGATCGGCATGTTACCAATGAGTAACTTACTGAAGGATGTCCATGACCGAGTTCTCCCTTGATCTCAACGAAGACCAGCTGACCCTGGGGAAGTGGGTGCACGACTTCGCGGCCAACGTCCTTCGACCCCAGGCGGCCGAGTGGGACGAGCGCGAAGAGTTTCCCTACCCGGTTGTCGAGGAAGCGGCCTCCATCGGACTCTACGGCTGGGAGTTCATGGCTGAGATCATGCGCAACGACCCGACCGGGCTGTCGACCCCTGTCGCACTCGAGGAGTTGTTCTGGGGTGATGCGGGGCTGGGCATGGCCATCATGGGCACGGGTCTCGCTGTTGCCGGCATCGCAGCGTCGGGCTCTCAGGCTCAGGTGATCGAGTGGGTGCCGCAGTGCTATGGGTCTCCTGGCGCCGTCGCGCTGGGCGCCTTCTGCGCATCGGGACCTGACGCCGGATCCGACGTCAACGCCTATCGGACCCGCGCCCGCTACGACGAGGCAACCGACGAGTGGGTCCTCAACGGCACCAAGGCCTGGATCACCAACGGCGGCCTCGCCGCAGTCCACGTCGTGGTCGCCGTCGTCGACCCGGGGCTCGGCTCCAAGGGGCATGCCAGCTTCGTGGTTCCCCCGGGCACCAAGGGCCTGTCGATGGGCCAGAAGTACGCGAAGCACGGCATCCGCGCCAGCCACACCGCCGAGGTTGTCCTCGACGACTGCCGCGTTCCCGGCCGATGCCTGCTTGGCGGCAAGGAGAAGCTGGACGAGCGGCTCGCCCGCGTGCGCGAAGGCAAGCCGGGCAACGCCCAGGCGGCGATGCAGACCTTCGAAGCCACCCGCCCCTCGATGGCGGCCCAGGCGTTGGGCATCGCTCGGGCGGCGTACGAATACTCGCTCGAGTACGCGAAGGAGCGCCACGCCTTCGGCCGACCCATCATCCACAACCAGAGCATCGCCTTTATGTTCGCTGACATCGCCACCGAGCTCGAGGCGACGCGGATGTTGGTTTGGCGCGCAGCCTGGCTGGGCAAACAGAAGCGGATTCACAACGCCGAGGGATCGATGGCCAAACTCAAGGCCGGCCGTCTGGCCGTGCACTCGACCGAGCGAGCGATGCAGATTCTCGGCGGCTACGGCTACACCCGCGAGTACCCCGTCGAGCGCTGGCATCGCGACGCCAAGATCTACGACATCTTCGAAGGCACCGAGCAGATCCAGCAGTTGGTGATCAGCCGGGCCATCTCGGGTCTGCGGATCGAGTAGGTATTCCCTGTCCAGAACACGCTGAAACTCCGGCAGTCGGCCCAACTTCTCCTCGCCGTCGAACTCGGTGACACAGCGTTTTGCGTCCGCTGCACTGGAGTCGCCGGATCGCTCTGCATAGGCCTGGGCTCCCGATTCCCCGGTCGTCTATTGCTTCAGCGACGGTGACGTGACAGAAGTCGGCGAAGGCGGACCTCGCGTGGCGGACGAGTAAGGGGGTAC
>JAQCHM010000036.1 GCA_027730885.1 Actinomycetota bacterium
AGTCCGACGGTCCCGAGCCGAGCACAGGAACATGAGCGAGACCGTGAACTGGAGAACGGCCTTGCCGGACAAGCTCCGGTCGCTGTTCATCGGCGGGGCCGTGGTCATCGCCCTCGCCGCCGCGTTGGCGCCCTTGGTCTTCCTGCTCCGCTGCATCGGCGTCAGCTGAACGTCGACGGAAAGTCGGCTGAACATCGGAGTCGGCGCCGGCTGTCGGCCGAAGCCATCGGAGTGTGACAGGCTTGGGCGGTGAGTACCGAACCGATGTCGATCCTGCATCTGACCACGCGCGAAGACTGGCAACGAGACGATCCCGGGCCCTACACAGCGCCTTCGTTGGCCGCCGAGGGCTTCATCCACTGCTCACTCCCTGCGCAGGTCGTCCACACCGCTCATCGGAATTATCGCGACCGGGACGACCTGGTGCTGCTGCACATCGACCCCTCCCGGCTGACCGCTCGGCTGGCCTACGAAGACACCTCCGGCCATGGTGTCTTCCCCCACGTCTACGGCCCGATCGACCGGGGCGCAGTCACTGACATCGAGCCGTACCGCCCGACCGGCAAGCACGACGGTCGGCGATTCGGCGTCGGTTGGGGGCTGGCCGGGGGAGTGGCGATCGCGTCGATCGCCGAGGCTCGAGACGTCGCCCGATGGGCCGGCGAGGTCGGCTTCGACTCGCTCTGGATCTCACAGTCCAACGCCGTCGATCCGGTGGTGGCGCTGGCCGCCATCGCCACCGACGACTCGCCGCTGCGCGAAGTCGGAACGTCGGTCGTCCCGTTGTACGGGCGCCACCCGCTCGCGTTGGCCCAAGCAGTCCGCACCGCCCAATCGGCGTGGGGCGGCCGATTCACGCTGGGCGTCGGAGCCTCACATCGGGGGCCGGTCGAGGGAAGTCTGGGACTCTCCTGGGATCGACCGCTCGGCTTCACCACCGAGTTCCTGGCCGGACTGATGCCGTTGCTGGAGGGGCGACCGGCCGACGTCGACGGTGAGCAGCTGACCGTCCACGGCGAACTCGCCATCGATGCTGCCTCCACGCCCGTGCTGCTTGCCGGCCTCGGCCCGCGCATGCTCGATCTCGCAGGACGGGTTGCGGCCGGAACGACCGTCGGACAGTGCGGTCCCCGCACGCTACGAAACCACGTCGTCCCCCGCATCCGAGAAGCAGCGGAAGCCGCGGGCCGGCCGGCACCGCGAGTCGTCGCGCTCATTCGGATCTGCGTCACCGAAGACGTCGACACAGCCAAGGCACAAGCCAGGGAGGTCGGTGCGTTCTATTCAGCGCTTCCGTCCTACGCGGCCGCACTGGCGAAGGAGGCCCTGAACGAACCGGCCGATCTCCACCTCATCGGTTCGGCCGACCGAGTGCTGGACGGCCTGGCCGCCTACGCCCTCGCCGGAGCGACCGACCTACGCATCGAAGTCGTCGCCCCGGACCCCGACAGCCGAGAAGCCACCAGGGAAGCCCTGGCCGGCTGGTTGGCGACTGTCTGAACGGCGATTGCCTGAACGACTACTTGCTGAGCGCCCGCAGGCCCCGGCTGATGGCCGCACCGATGGTGGAGTTGTGGCCCTCACCTTCCAGCACCGCATAGTCGAGGCGGAGGGACCGATAGCGGCGAGAGGCGAGCGTCGCGGCGAGCGCCTCGACATTCGACTTCATGCGGAATGACTCGGCCACCGCAGCGTCCTCGCCAGCAGCGAAAGCATCCTCTTCACCTCCGACCGACAGGAACACGTGGGCCGGGAGGTCGTCGTGGGTCTCGGCATAGCGTTCCTCGAGGCCGAGCGCGGCTCGGTCGTCCCACCAGACCGAAGGGCTCGCTAGCAGGTATTTGTCGAACAACTCGGGTTCGGCCAACAATGTCGACAGGCCGAAGAGGCCGCTGAAGCTGTGGCCGACGAGCCATCGCTCGCCGGTGCCGAACTCTTCCTCGAACGGTGCGATGACCTGCTGGGAGAGGAAGGCACGGAACTCGTGCGCCCGACCCGTCTCCTCCTTCGCCAGTCCCTTCACCCCAGTGATCGCCGGTGGGACGAAGGGGGTCGGTGTATACCAACGTGCCCGCTCGAGGAGGTACTCACCCATTCGCTCTGGTCCGAAACTGACCCCCACCACGACGGCCTCGGGTGCCTCGCCCCGCATGGACATGATGCGGGTGGCGTCGAGCGTTGTGCCGAACGTCCAGCGTCCGTCGAGGCAGATGACGAGCGGCGGATGGGAGATGGTGCCGTGGCGCATCGGGAGTCCGATGTCGAGCACATGCTCGTTTCCCGTGGACTCCGAGGTGGTACGGCGTTGTTCTGTATTCCAGCTCACCTGCCGTATCGTAGGACCATGACCGACGTGTCCGCCCAAGCTCTTCAGTCGCTCGACGACTTCCTCTATCCGGAGCCGGTCCGAGTGGTCGATCCGTTGCTCGACGCCATTGCCGCGCAGGCCAGGCAAGCGGACGACACCCGAACGATCGACCCTCGGCTGATCGCCGCGCTGAAGGCAAGCGACGTGCTTCGGCTCGCGGCCTCCGAGAATCTGGGTGGGACCGAGGCATCCATCCTGCAGATCGGTCGGGAGCTCGAGGCGGTGGCCGCGCGATGCACGAGCACGGCATGGACGCTGTGGAATCACTTGGGAGTCTTCCACCTGTACGTGGGGAGTCTCGGGCCCGCACACCAGGACTTGCTGCGGGGCATCGTCGAACGAGGGGAGTGGGTCTGCTTTCCTGGGGGCGCGGGTTCGGGCGTCCGAGGCGTCATCGACGGCGATCACATCCGCCTCGACGGTCGAGGGACCTTCGGTTCGGGCGGCCGCTATGCCGACTGGGCGGGGGTGGTGTGTGCCATCACCGGTGCGGACGGCAAACGCATCGAGCCGCTCGACCTGCGGTTCACGATCGTGCCCATCGCCGCCGACGGTGTGCGTATCACTCCGACATGGGACGGCAGCGCGGTCCGGGCCTCGGCCACCGACGACATCTGGTACGACGGCGTCGTCGTTCCGCTCGATCGAACGGTCCCGTGGTTCGGAGCCAACCGGGCCGAGAGTCTCCGGTCGGTACCTGTCGTCGCCCACCGCTACCGCGAGGACTGGGTCGGCCTCTCCGACCTGTTCCTCGGCTGGATGGGCATCGGACTGGTGCGGTCGGCCCTGAGCGACGCGATCGACGAGATACGCACCCGGCGCGCGATCATGGGCAAGGCGATGGTCAGTCGACCCACCATTCAGGTCAACCTCGGGACTGCAGCCGCGTTGTTGGCCTCGGCCGCGGCCACCATGACCGCCGCATGCATCCAAGTCGATCAGCGCATCGAACACCTGCAGGTGCCGTCCGAAGCCGACTATCTCCGGCAGATGGCGCTGACCACGTCGGCCCTCGACCAACTGTCACAGGCGATGAGTCTGCTGCTGCGCTGTCAGGGCGGCAACGGCCTACGCGAGAGCGGCTCGTTCGATCGACGCTGGCGAGACTTTCAGGCGATGCCGCTCCACATCAACGCCCACCAGGACCGGGTCCACCATCAACTAGGCCGATTCGTGCTCGACGAACCCCTCGAAGCTTTCTGATCCCCGGCTCCCTTCGGTCGAAATGGGGCGTGCCCCCGATCCCGGGAAAACGGGTGCGGATCCGGAGTGGAGACACGCCAACCGAAGCCCACAGCACGGTTGGCCCACGGAGGCTCACGGAGGAAGGAGCACGGGTGCTGGAGGGCTACCCAGGGTGTCGACCGGCGGGGTCGACACCAACTCTGTGGTTTTCGAGATCAGGACTGGTTGATCGCGGCCCAGACTCGTTGCGGGGTGACCGGGAGGTCGATGTGACGAACGCCGAGGTGGGCCAACGCGTCGATCACTGCATTCTGCACCGCCGGGACGCCGCCGATGGTTCCCGACTCGGCGATGCCTTTGAACCCAAGGGGGTTCTGCGGCGAGGGGTTCTCGGTCAGATGGCTCTCGAAGGACGGCATCTCGGCCGCCGACGGGAACGCGTAGTCGAGGAACGTCCCGGTGAGCGGATTGCCGTCGACGTCGTAGACGAACTCCTCGTACAACGCTTGGCCGATGGCTTGACCGATGCCGCCGTGCACCTGGCCCAGCGCGATCATCGGGTTGAGGATGGTGCCCGCGTCGTCCACCGAAACGAGCCGTTGCAGTTCGACGGCTCCCGTCTCGACGTCGACCTCGACCACCGCGGCGTAGGCGCCGTAGGGAACCGTCGGCCCTTCGGGCTCGTAGTCGGTCTCGCACTTGAACCGGTAGTGGTCCGGATCCGAAGCCTTCTCGACGAGCGCGGTGCCAATCTCGACCCAGCCGAGGCTGGCGGCGGCAGGGGAGCCCGCCACGTGGAACTGCCCGGATGTCACGTCGAGGACGATGTCGGCCGGTGCGGCCTCGAGCAGATCGGCGGCCTGGCGTCGTGCTTCGTCCACCAAGTTGTCGGCCGCGATCGCAACCGCGGTGCCCGCCTTCTGCGCCGAGCGGGAGCCGCCCGTGATCCCACCTCGAGGGACGAGATCAGTGTCGCCGTGGATCACTTGGATGCGGTCCATGGGGACACCGGTGCGCTCCGAGACGAGCATGGCCCAGGTGGTGTAGTGACCCTGGCCGTACGGCGACGACCCGGTGTACACCCGGAACGTCCCGTCGGCCAGGACCTCGACCGCCCCGTATTCGGCACCCGGCACCCCCGCGGTGCGATCGATGAAGGTCGAGAGCCCGATGCCGAGCAGCTTGGTCTCACCCGCTTCCCTGCGGCGTTGCTGTTCGGCTTTGAGGTCGTCATAGCCAACCTCCGAGGCCATCAACTCGAGCGCTTCGTGGTAGTCGCCCGAGTCGTAGAAGAGGCCGGTGACGTTGGTATACGGCAATTCGTCGGCCCGGCGCAGGTTCCTTCGACGCAACTCGAGGGGATCCATGCCGATCTCGGCCGCGAACAGATCGGCGGCCCGGTCGATGTGCGCACCACCTTCCGGCCGACCCGCGCCACGGTAGGCCCCGGTCGGCGTGGTGTTGGTGACCACCGTGGTGTAGCTCCACCGGTGTCTGGGCACCCGGAACGGCCCGGGGAGCACCATGCAGGCATTTCGGGCCAAGGCAGGTCCGGCGATGGGATACGCCCCGCAATCACCGAGGACGTGGACCTCCCAGGCTTTGATCGTCCCGTCCTGATCGCCACCGATCTTCACATAGTGTCGCTGTGCTCGCGAATGATTGAGACCGGTCATGTCCATCGATCGGGTCGGAATCCAGCGGACCGGTCGCCGGGCACGCTGGGCCAAGAGGGGGATCGCCAACTCTTCGGGATGGAAACGAGCCTTGGCGCCGAAGCTGCCGCCGACGTCGCTGGTCACGACCCGTACCCGATCCTGGCTGAGCCCGTAGTAGGCCATCAGCCCCTTCTGCAACGGATGCACGCCCTGACAGGACGCGTAGTGCAACAAATGGCCGTCGTCGGACCAGACCGACGCAGCCACTCGGGTCTCGAGTGGGCACGCAGCCAGGCGCTGGTTGACAAACTCGCCTTCCACCACGACTTCGCAGTCGCTGAAGTCCAACTCGTCGCCCATGGTCTCGGTGACCATCACGTTCGTCCCCAGCTCGGGAAAGAGCAGGACCTCACTGGCTTCTGCCGCCGCGAGATCGACGAGAACGGGCAAGGGTTCGTAGCTGACGACCACCAACTCAGCGGCGTCGGCCGCCTGCCCTGCGGTCTCGGCCACGATCGCAACGATCGCCTCCCCGACGAATCGGACGCGGTCGGCCGCGAGGAGCGGCCGGGCCGTGCCCGGCGGGTAGTTGGGCGGGCTGCCCGGCACGAACCCCTGGGTCACGTCGGCTGCGGTCACGACGTCGACAACGCCGGGCATGGACCGGGCGGCCGACACGTCGACATCGATGATGCGTGCGTGCGCGTGAATGGAGGTGACGAAGTGAGCGACGAGCGCCCCGTCGAGGTCGACGTTGCCCACGAATGTGCCTTCACCGCGCAGCAGATGGGTGTCTTCGACCCGCAGAACCGATTGGCCCATGAGGTTTCCCGGGGTGGTGGTCATGGTGCGGACCCTACACACATGCGATGCTGATTGACGTGCCCCCTCGGTTGTCCTCCTTTCTTGCTGTTCTCGCGCTGTCGGCGACGTTCCTGCTCGGCGTTCCGTCGCCGGCCTCGGCCTGCACCTGCGCCACTCCGCCCGCCAGTACCGGAGCCGCCATCCTCGACGCCCCCGCAGCGGCCGAGGTCGGCATCCTCCTGCGCAGGGACGGCGTCTGGATCGCCGAGGTTCTCCACGATGCGAAGGGCAACCTGCCGGACCAGGTGGCGATTCTTGCGCCGGCCGACATTCCGGGTGAGACATCGAACGACGACGAGTGCGGGGTCCCATGGCGCCAAGGCACCGTCGCCTCGCTGGTGTTCACCGTCAACGAGGATCGGGGCTGGCTCGAGGCCGACGCGTGCAGCGGCGTGGGCTCCGACGACCTGAGGGCGTTCGAGCTCCCGGCCGGAACGAGCGTCGCGGCGCTGACGCTGAACGACCCGCCCGACACAGGCGGGTGGTCCGGATGGCTCCTCGTGGCGGTGGCCGGCGCCATCGGGCTCTACGTGGCCAAGAACTGGAAGAACCCCCAGTGGCGAAACGCGTGGTTCCGACCGAACAACGCCCGGAACTCGCCCGCCAGGCGGGCCGATGATCCGAACGATCGCACCCACTTCGGTCGCTGAACTGCCATGCCACCCATTTTCGGCAGCTTGCTCGAGACCGACCTCTACAAGTTCACGATGTGGCAGGCCATGCTGCACCGGTATCCCCAGTCGCAGGCCCAGTACACGTTCGTCTGTCGGAACACGCCCGCGTTTCCGCTGGCCGATCTGATCGACGAAGTCAACGCTGAACTCGACCACCTCTGCTCGCTGGCCTTCGACGCCGACGGGCTCTCCTACCTTCGAGGCCTTCGGTTCGTGAAGTCCGACTTCGTCGACTTCCTTCGCATCTTCCGATTCCAGCGGGACTTCATCCGGGCATGGGCCGATGACACCGAGCTCAGGATCGTGGCCCAAGGCCCCCAGGTCCACGTGATGGCCTTCGAGATCTTCGTTGTCGCCATCGTCAACGAGCTGTATTTCCGTCGGCTCGAGACAGCGGCGACACTCGGCGAAGGCCGGCGGCGCCTGGCCGCGAAGATCGGGGAGCTGACCGAGTTGGCCGTCGAACCGCAACGAGCGCACCCTTTCGAGTTCTTCGACTTCGGCCTCCGCCGCCGCTTCTCCGCCTCGTGGCAGCGCGAGGTCGTGGCCCAGTTCCGCAGCCAGCTGCCCCAGTATTTCAGGGGAACCTCCAACGTGCTGTTGGCCAAGGAACTCGACCTCGTGCCGATCGGCACGATGGCCCACGAATACCTGCAGATGTACCAGACCCTGGGCGTTCGCCTGCGGGACTTCCAACGAGCCGCGCTGGAGGACTGGGTGCAGGAGTATCGGGGCGATCTCGGCATTGCGCTCACCGACGTGCTCGGGATGGACGCTTTCCTGGCCGACTTCGATCTCTACTTCGCCAAGCTGTTCGACGGGCTGCGTCACGACTCGGGCGACCCGATCGTGTGGGGCGAGAAGGCGTTGGCCCACTACGGCAAACTGAAGATCGATGCCCACACCAAGCGACTCGTCTTCTCCGACGGCCTGTCCATCGGTAAGGCGATCGAGCTCTATCGTCATTTCGGGGATCGGGCACAGCTCGGGTTCGGCATCGGGACCTACCTCACCAACGACCTCGGCCTCGAGCCACTGAGCATCGTGATGAAGCTGACGACGTGCAACGATCAACCCGTGGCCAAGCTGTCGGACAGTCCTGGCAAAACGCTGTGCGACGACGACACCTTCCTCGCCTATCTCTGTCAGGTGTTCCACCTGGATCGCACCGGATGATGGTTCGGTCCGAATGACCGGAGTCCGGTGTGCCATCGCACAGCTCAACGTCACGATCGGTGATGTCGAGGCGAACGTCGCTCGGATGGTTGCCGCCGCCGAAACCGCGGCGTCGGAGCAAGCGCAGCTGGTGATCTTCTCCGAAATGAGCGTCACCGGCTACCTACCGGGCGATCTGTTGGACGAGCCGGCGTTCCTGAAGCGCGCGAACGAAGGCGTCGAGGTATTGCGAGAAACCTCGAGGCGGTTCGCCGATCAACACTGGGTGATCGGCGCGCCCCTGTCCCACGACGGCCCCGGAAAGGGACTTCACAACGCGCTCATCGTTCTCCATCGCGGTGAGCAGGTGCTCAGCTACGCCAAGCAATTGCTGCCGTCGTACAACGTGTTCAACGAGCACCGTTACTTCGATTCCGGTCCGGACATCGCGGCGGTCCTGTCCATCGCCGGACATCGAGTCGGCTTCTTGATCTGCGAGGACGGGTGGAACGACGAGACGGGCGCGGCCTACCTGACCAACCCACTCGAACGTTTGCGTACCGCCGCGCCGGACATCGTGATTTCCATCAATGCGAGTCCATCGAGCATCGGAAAACGAGAAGATCGCCACCGCACCTTCGCCGCAGCCAGCGCCCGATCCGGGGCGCCAATCGTCTACGTGAATCAGGTCGGTGGGCATGACCAGCTCGTCTACGACGGTGCCTCGTTCGTGGCCGACCCGACCGACGGCATCGTGTTCGAGGCCCGTCGATTCGACGAGGACGTGACGACGCTGTCCCTGTTGGCCGAAGGCTCCCTGCTGACTGGAACCGGAGGCGGTGGAGGAGCGGGATCGGTCGCGTCCGGTCTCGACCGCCCGGAGTTCTACCGCCGACAAATCGTGCTCGGGCTGCAGGACTATGCGCGTCGGTGCGGTTTCGCCAAGGCGGTCGTGGGGTCGTCGGGCGGTATCGATAGCGCGCTCACCGTGGCGTTGGCCGTCGAGGCGCTCGGCCACGACAACGTCTCCGCGGTCACGATGCCGTCGCGGTTCTCGTCGGCCGGTTCGGTTGACGACTCGGTCGAGCTGTGCCGGAACCTGGGCGTCGTGCTGCACACCCATCCCATCGTCGACTTGGTCGACACCTTCGTTGCCCGCTTCGAGTCCAGCTTCGGCCAGCCAATCGGTGGGTTGGCGTTGCAGAACCTCCAAGCCCGGATCAGAGGCACGATCCTCATGGAGTATTCGAATCAGTTCGGACACTTGTTGCTGACCACGGGGAACAAGTCCGAGCTGTCGGTCGGCTACTGCACGCTCTACGGCGACACCAACGGTGGTCTCAGCCTGATTGGCGACCTCTACAAGACGGAGGTCTTCGAGCTGTGCCGCCACCTGAATGTGGCAGCGGATCGTGTCGTCGTGCCCGTCACCATCATCGAGAAGGAGCCTTCGGCGGAGCTTGCGCCCGACCAGCGGGATACCGACAGCTTGCCGCCGTATCCGGTGTTGGACGAGATCCTGAAGGTGCTGATCGAGGGCGAGCATCTCGGCGAGATCGAACGCGCCGACGCGGTCGCGTTCGTCGCCGACCTCGGGTCGACCGAGGAGGGGCGGATCTTGGTCGATCGAGTGCGGCGAATGATCTGGACCAGTGAGTACAAGCGACGCCAGGCCCCACCCATCATCCGAGTCCGGTCGCGAGCGTTCGGTGCGGGACGGCAGATGCCGATTGCCGCCCGGTATGGCTGAGGCACGGTATGGCTGAGGCACGGGCCGACGGGGGCGTGGTGATCGGCCGTTTTCAGCCGTTCCACAACGGTCATCTTCGACTGGTGCACCGGGCAATGGACGTGGGGGAGCGGTGCATCGTCGTTCTGGGTTCCAGTCAGGAATCGCGAACCGAACGCAACCCGTTCACCGTCGACGAGCGACGAGCGATGATCGAAGCCGGACTCGATCGGGCGGTGCGCGACCGGTTGCGCTTCGTGCCCGTTGCCGACCTCGGCGATGAGCCCCGCTGGGCGCGCAACGTCGAGGATCTCGTCACACAACTGCTGGCCGACGAGATCGACCGCCAGCCCTCGATCCGCCTCGTTGGCGCGTTCAAGGACGACAGCAGCGACTATCTCCGAGCATTCCCTCGATGGCCGTTGGTTCACGTCCCGCCCGAGCCCGCGGTCGGCGGCATGCTGCATGCCACCGACCTCAGAACACGACTCTTCGGTTCGCTCGACCGCCTCGACGACCGACCATCGGACGACGATGTGCTTCGACTGACGTCGCTCGTTCCCGCCGGCACGCTGGAGTACCTACGCGGCTGGCGTGTTGATCAGGGCCGTCCCGAGTGGGACTGGCCCGAATCGGTCTGAACTGCGGAGGTTCAGACCCCGCGTCGGCTGACGTTCCAGGCGACATCGCGATCGAGCCGAGGTTCGCCCGGAAGCCCCAACACTCGCTCGCCCAGGATGTTGCGCTGAATCTCATCGGTGCCACCGCGGATCGACATGGATGGCGAGGTGATGGTCTCGAGCGCGCCGTGACCGTCGGCCAGCATGCCCTCGGCGCCGATGGCCCGATTGACCAGATAATTGCGGCCCTTGTAGGCCACGACCGTCCGTAGCTTCGCTCCCGAGCCCGCAGGACCCGGGGCGCCCCCGCTGCGGGCCTCGTCGGCCGCCCGTTGTGACGTCCATCGGCTCACCATGTCGAAGCCGTACACCCGCATCATCTCGTCACGGACGACTGCGGAGCGGGCGTGTTCGGCCCGAGATGGGGGAGTCACGAGGTCGGCGATCCACGACGGCACTCGCGACTCCCGGTGGCTGCCATCACCACCACCCCGACCGGCACCCCCGGAGCGCTCGTGGGCCAGCACCGTCATGGCGACCCGCCAGCCCTCGCCGATGTCACCCACTCGCCACGCATCGGGTACCCGGGCTTCGTCGACGAAGACCTCGCTGAAGTGCACGTCGCCGTTCATCTGGGCGAGCGGTCGAACCTCGACACCTGGTGCGTCCATGCGCACGACGAACATCGTGAGGCCCTTGTGCTTGGGTTGTTCCGGATCGGTCCGAGCGAGGCAGATGGCCCAGTCGGCCCATGTCGCCCGGCTCGTCCAGGTCTTCTGACCGGCAAGCACCCATTCGTCGCCATCGCGCTCGGCCCGCATACCAAGGTTGGCGAGATCGCTACCGGCCTCGGGCTCGGAGAACATCTGGCACCAGACCTCGGTGCCCGACGCGATCGGGCGCAGCCACTGGTCCTGCTGCTGCTTCGACCCATGGGCCAACAGGGCAGGCCCGGCCATGCCGAGGCCGATGGCAAAGGCGTACAGATCGGGCACGACGTACTCACGCAGCACACGACCGATCTGAGCGTTCTCGGTCCGGGTCGCGTCTCGGCCGCCGTGCTCCTTCGGCCAGGTCGGTACGTGCCAACCGTCGTCGACCGTCGATAACAGATACCGGCGCCCGGCGTCCAGGTTGTCCGAGCCGACACCCATGCTCGTGAGCCTGGTGGACGCCGTCCGGCGTTCGAGCAGTTGGTCGAGGGCTGTCCGAATGGCGTCTTCAGTAAGCATTCGCCAAGTGTAATCCGGTCAACCGCTCGCATCGGGAGTGCACGAGTGCCGAAAAGCGCGCCCAGGCACTCCCGATGCGAGGCGAGTAACAGACATAAGCGTCATTATGCAGCACTTATTCCCGCGGCGTGGAGCAGGCGAATCAGCTGGAGCCTGCGTCCCTGATTTCTGCGAGGTACGGTCGCGTCCGTGAGTGGACCCTCCGAACAAGCAAACCTAGGCTCGTGAGTTCGTCCGCTCCCCCTGGTCGGGTCCTCGTGGCCGGCGCCTCGGGTGTCGTCGGATTCGCCGCCGCCCGTCACTTCTCGGACCTGGGCTGGGACGTGCTCGCCCTTTCGCGACGGCGACCGGCCCGGCTGGATGGCATCGAGCACGTTGCGATCGACCTGGCGGACGCCGACTCGGTGCGAGCCGGTGCCGACCGCCTCCACGGCATCACCCACATCGTCTACGCCGCCCTCTACGAGAAGCCCGGCCTGATCGCCGGATGGCGCGAACGGGACCAGATGGACCGCAACCGACTGATGCTGGCCAACCTGTACGAGTCGCTGCCCGAAATTGCCGAGCTGCGACACGTCTCACTGCTCCAGGGCACCAAGGCGTATGGGGCACACATCGAGCCAATGGCGGTCCCGGGCCGCGAGCGCAATCCCCGACACCAGCACGACAACTTCTACTGGCTGCAGGAGGACTACCTCCGCGAGCGCCAGGCGGCCGATGGCGGCTGGCACTGGACGATCCTGCGACCACAGGTCATCTACGGCGAGGCCCAGGGCGGCAACATGAATGCCCTGCCCGCCCTCGGTGTCTACGCGGCCCTACTGCGGGCCGATGACCGACCGCTCGACTTCCCCGGCGGCGTCGCGCCCATCAGCGAGGCCGTCGATGCCGATCTGGTGGCCCGGATGCTGGCCTGGTCGGCAACCGAGCCGGCAGCGGCCGACGAGATCTTCAACGTCACCAACGGAGACGTGTACAGCCTGCGCAACGTGTGGCCCGTGTTGGCCCACGCCTTCGGCATGGAACCGGGGGCCGACGTACCCGCTTCTCTGGCCGCGACCATGCCACCCCGCGAAGCCGACTGGGGCCGACTCGTCGAACGGTTCCAACTGTCAGCCCCGACATCGCTCGAGACCTTCGTGGGACAGTCCTTCATCTACGCCGACCTGATCTCGGGCTACGGCCGGACCAGCCTGCGATCACCCAGTCTGCTCAGCACCGTGAAGGCCCGACAGGCCGGTTTCGCGGACTGCGTCGACACCGAGGACATGTTCGCCCGGCTGATCGCCAATCTCCAGCGCGCCCGGCTGCTGGCTCCCCGTCACTGGTAGTGCTCCACGAGCAGTGCGGTGCGCTGCGTCGACGCCCGGGGCCGATGTTCCGCTCAGTCGTCCTGAGCGATCAGATCCTCGGCGGTGAGGAGCCCGATCATGTCGGCCTGGCGGCGTGGCTTGCGGCCCACCGCAAGCTCGGGCGGGAGGGTGTCTGACGCAGCCAGGACCTGCTTGGGGTCGGAGTAGTACCCGAGGGCGTAGTTACCCATCGTGTAGCCCATGAGTTCCTGGAGGTCAGGGTCGAGTTCACGGGCGATGTCGGGCGGACACGACAGGTACTGGTTCTCCTCGGTCCGCAACCAGCTCAGCGTGTACGTGAGGTTCACTCCCCAGCGGTCGGTGTCGGAGCGGTTCTCCCCCCCACCGTGAACGACCGAGCCTGAGTACAAAAGCACCGAGCCGGCGGTCATCACCGCCTGGGTCTTCTCCTCAGGCCGGGCCCGACGATCGTCGTCCCATGCGGGGCTGCCAGGCACGACCCGGGTGGCGCCGTTGTCCTCGGTGAAGTCCGTCAGGGCCCAGATGGTGTTGAACTGGGGCTCGATCTGGCGGGGGATGTAGCCGCCCCAGGCCAACCGGTCGCGGTGGAGGGGTTGACTCCCCTGCCCCGGCATGATTCGGATGACCTGGGTCAGGTGGAGCTGAATACGGTTGGTGAACGGCGCGAGGAACCCATTGGCCAGGTCGAGCACGAGCGGGTGCATCACCAGCTCCCGCGACTTGGGCGAGCGGGCAACCAGCGCGCCGGTCCGCGACGTCTGGAAGCCCGTGAATCCGTCGCGGCCGCCAGGGGTTCCCTCGACCCAGGGCCGCAACTCGGCCGTGAGCTCGTCGAGGAAGGCTTGGTCGATGACGTCGCGAACGATCGCTGCACCATTGGTGTTCACCGCTTCGAGGATCGAAGAGACGAGCTGCGGCGATGATGCCCAATCCTCGGCGTACTGGAAGGTCCGAAGCTCGGTCATGATCGAGGCTATTGCGCCGTCTCCACTCCGTGCAAGGGCGCTACCGGACCGCATGGTGCGACGCTGAGCCGGTGCGAGGTCGGCGACGACGCGTTCCTCCGTCGTCGGCTAGAACATCGGAATGATCAAGGTCATCACCTGGTTCAAACGCAAGCCCGGCATGGACATCGACGACTTTCGTCGCTACTGGCGCGTGGAGCACCCCAAGGCGGTGCTGCAGTTGCCGCACCTACGCAAGTACGTGCAGAACCACGTGAGCGACAACAGCTATCGAGCGGCCGAGCCCCTCGCCGACGGCGTGGCCGAGACCTGGTGGGACGATCTCGCTGCGCTCCGTGCCCAGCGGGCCACCGACGCCATGGCTGCGCTGATGGAGGACGAGGACCGGTTCATCGATCCCGGGCGTCGCGACCAGCTCGTCGCCGAGGAGATCCCGATTCGCAACGTCGGGATCCCCGTCGGCGGAGGGCTGAAGCAGATCGTGTTCGTCAAGCGGCGCGCCGACCTCGCCCACGACCGAGCAATGGCACACTGGCGCGACGTGCATGGCCCACTGGCGCTGGTCAGTTCGGATCTCGGCCGTTACGTTCAGAATCACGCCCTCTCCCACCAGTACCGCGAGGGGCGCCCCAAGCCGACCTACGACGGCCTGACCATGGCGTGGTTCGCCGATATCGACGCCGCCCGGCGCGCCGGCGCCTCGCCCGAGATGGCCGCGGTAGCCGACGACCAGCCGCTCTTCCTGGACCCGACCGCGATGGTGATGCTGAACGTGACCGAGCATCACATCATCTGATCGAACCGCCTGATCGAACCGCCGAGAAGCTCGTCGCCAGATTGTCGTCAGATTCGCGACGCACGGACGTCATTGATCGGGAACTTGCGGGTGAAAGCCTCTGGCTAGCAGGGTGCTGAAATTCGGTTGGGGTGCTCGCGTTCGTCGCCTGGATGGAAAAGAAT
>JAQCHM010000037.1 GCA_027730885.1 Actinomycetota bacterium
TGGTGGCGGAAGGTCAGGTGCCGGAGAGCCGAGCAACGACCGGCGCGAACTCATCGATCACGTCGGCGCCGACGGTGATGTAGCTGAAGCCGAATCGCTCCCTGCGGGCAACGAGGTCGTCGATCATGGATTCGACGTCGCCGATGAGCGCCAGCGGCGAGGCCAGCGCCTGAGCGCCTGTGAGGCCCACCGCGCCCGCGAGGAGGTCGGCGGTGCCGACTCGATCGTCGGCGAAGACCACGAAGTGCACGCGGGCCTGAAGTTCGATCTGGTCGAATCGGTCGCCGGCGCCTTCGGCCACCCAGGCCAGCTTCGCGACGACGTTCTCGGCCGTGCCGTCGCTGATGGCCTCGGCATCGAAGGCGCCCGACCGGAGGTTCGCGTTGACGCCGACGATGTCGGCGTATCGACTAGCCGTCCGCAGCATGCGGGGTCCACCACCCCCGATGAGGATCGGTGGCCGCGGCCGCTGCACCGGCTTGGGCTGGAGGTCGAGGTCGGTGATCGAGTAGTGCTCCCCGGTGAACGAGAAGGGTCCGTCGGCGAAGAGACCATCGAGGATGCGGAGCGTCTCGACCATACGGTCGATCCTGACCCCAGGACGATCCAGGGCGATGCCGGCCGCGGCGTAGTCGGTGAGCATCCAACCCGCGCCCAGTCCGAGCTCGAGGCGCCCATCGGACAACAGGTCGACCGTTGCCATCTCGGCGGCCAGGAGCACCGGATGCCGGTAGTCGTTGGCAAGCACCAACGCTCCGACGCGTAGCGTGGTGGTGGCGTCGGCGGCTGCCTGAAGCGCCGGAACGGGTGCCAACTGGCCGTCGAAGTGGTCGGGCATGGTGAGCGTCGAGTAGCCGTGGTCTTCGGCCTTGCGAGCCAGATCCCGCCAGGCCGCCGCGTTCGGAGCGAGTTTGGCCTGGAGGCCGAAGCGGAAAGGTCTGGGCATTACCGGACCATAGCGCTCGGGTGGCCACGGCCCGGCTCGAAGCGCGAGCGATCCCCGCGTTCGAGGGCCGGTAGCGTGAACGGGTGGCAGGACACCCGGTGCTCGACTCGTTCAGCCCCGCGGCGGCGGCCTGGTTCTCCACCTCGTTCGTCGAGCCCACGCCGCCGCAGATCGAGGGCTGGCCGTCGATTGCCGGCGGTAACCACACCCTCATCCTCGCCCCGACCGGCAGCGGCAAGACCCTGAGTGCCTTCTTCTGGGGCCTCGATCGACTGACGTCACAAGCACCGGCCGACGACAAGCACCGACGCACCCGGCTGCTCTACATTTCCCCGCTGCGAGCGCTGGCCGTGGACGTGGAGAAGAACCTCCGAGCTCCGCTCCAGGGCATCCGCCTGGCCGCCGAGCGCCTGGGCGAACCCTTCCATGAACCGACCGTGGCCCTCCGCACCGGCGACACGCCGGCCGACGAGCGTCGACGTCTGGTCACTCACCCACCCGATCTGTTGATCACCACTCCCGAGTCGCTGTACCTCATCCTCACGTCCGCTGCTCGCAAGACGTTGGCCGGGGTCGAGACGGTCATCATCGACGAGATCCACGCGTTGGCCGCCACCAAGCGGGGTGCTCACCTGGCGCTGTCGCTCGAACGCCTCGAACGCGTCACCGAACGGCCGCCCCAGCGGGTCGGCCTTTCGGCCACGCAGCGGCCGCTCGAGGAGATCGGCCGTTTCCTCGGTGGGTACGACTCGACCAGTCGATCGCCCCGCCCGGTGCGCATCGTCGACACCGGTATTCGCAAGGCCCTCGACCTCGAAGTGATCGTCCCGGTCGATGACATGGGCCGCCTGGGCGAGATGGTCGAACCCGACCCGACCGCCGAAGCAAACGGGGTGGGCGTGCGCCGCAGCATCTGGCCGGCCATGCATCCCCAACTGCTGGCCCTCATTCACGCCCATCGCTCGACCATCGTGTTCGTCAACTCGCGTCGCCTGGCTGAGCGGCTGGCCACTCGCCTGAACGAGCTGGACGCGGACGGAGAGAACCGGTCAGCCGAGGCCCAAGGCCGCCCGCCGGAAGGTCACGACCTGGTGAAGGCCCATCACGGTTCGCTCAGCCGTGAACAGCGTCTGCTCATCGAGGATCAGCTCAAACGGGGTGACCTCAGGGCCATCGTCGCCACGTCGTCGCTCGAGCTCGGCATCGACATGGGTGCTGTCGATCTGGTCGTCCAGGTCGAGTCGCCCGGGGCCGTCAGCCGCGGCCTGCAACGGGTGGGGCGGGCCGGTCACCAGGTCGGCGCCCCGAGCGTCGGCAAGCTCTTCCCCAAGCACCGAGCCGATCTCCTCGAAGCGGCGGTCGTCGTCGAACGCATGCACGCGGGGCTCATCGAGGAGACCCGGTATCCGCGTAACCCGCTCGACGTCCTGGCCCAACAGATCGTGGCCGCCTGCGCCATGGACGACTGGTCAGTCACCGATCTTGCGGCGCTTGTCCGCTCGGCCGCCAACTTCGCCGACCTCTCCGACGAGGTCTTCGACGCGGTCCTCGACCTCCTCGCAGGTCGCTATCCGTCCGACGAATTTGCCGAGCTGCGGCCCCGCATCGTCTGGGACCGGATCGACGGATCGGTGCGGGGGAGGCCTGGAGCTCAACGGTTGGCGGTGACGTCTGGCGGGACCATTCCCGACCGTGGGCTGTTCGGGGTCTTCCTGCCGGACGGCACGCGGGTCGGCGAACTCGACGAAGAGATGGTCTACGAGTCGAGAGCGGGCGAGACCTTCCTCTTGGGCGCGAGCACTTGGCGCATCGAGGACATCACCCACGAGCGGGTGGTCGTGGTGCCTGCGCCCGGTCAGCCGGGCAAGATGCCGTTCTGGCACGGCGACGGCCCGGTCCGTCCGCTCGAACTGGGTCGGGCCATCGGCGCCTTCACCCGGGAGATCCTGGCCGCCGGACAACAGCAGGCGCTGAGCCGCATGAAGGACGGGCCCGGCTTGGACGATCGGGCGGCATCGAACCTGTGGCAGTTCCTCGAGGAGCAACGTGAGGTCACCGGTCGGGTTCCCGACGACCGAACCATCGTCATCGAACGTTTTCGGGACGAGATCGGCGACTGGAGGGTGTGCATTCTCACCCCGTTCGGAGCGCAGGTTCACGCCCCGTGGGGCATGGCGCTCCAGCACCGGCTGGCCGAACTCTGGGGCCTCGACGTCGAGCTGATGTGGAGCGACGACGGCATCGTCATTCGGCTTCCCGAAGCGGTCGACCGTCTCCCCGGTGAGGAACTGCTGATCGACCCCGACGATCTCGATGAGCTGTTGGTCAGCCGCCTCCCGTCCACCGCGATGTTCGCGTCGCGGTTCCGCGAATGTGCGGCGCGAGCGCTGCTGTTGCCTCGCCGACGTCCCGATCGCCGGACGCCACTGTGGCAGCAGCGGCAGAAGGCGGCCGACCTGCTGGCGGTCGCAGGCAAGTACCCGAGCTTCCCGTTGCTGCTCGAGACCACCCGCGAATGCGTGAACGACGTCTTCGACCTTCCGGCCTTGCGTCAGGTCCTCACCGAGCTACGGGCCCGCAAGATCCGTGTCCACGCCGTCGACACCGACTCCGCGTCGCCGATGGCGCAGTCTCTGATCTTCGGATGGATCGCCCAGTACATGTACGAGGGCGACGCCCCGCTGGCCGAGCGTCGGGCGGCTGCGTTGTCCCTCGATCGGGAACTGCTGCTCGACCTGCTCGGCGCCGAGGAGCTTCGGGAACTCCTCGATCCCGACGTGCTCGCCGACCTTGAGCATGAGCTGCAGCGGACGGCCGACGGCTGGCAGGCCAAGTCGGTCGACGGGGTCGAGGACCTGTTGCGATGGTTGGGGCCATTGACGGTCGAGGCCCTTGCCGCCCGGTCGACCGCTGATCTTGGGTTGGAGCCAACCGTCAGACAGCTGCTGACGGAGAGGCGCATCATCGAGGTCGTCGTCGCCGGCCGGCCAATGGTCGCGTCGGCCGAGGACGCATCTCGCCTTCGCGATGCCCTGGGTGTCGCCCTGCCGGTGGGTTTGCCCGCCGCGTTCACCGATCCGGTCGCCGACCCTTTGGCCGACTTGCTCAGCCGCTACGCCCGAACCCACGGGCCCTTCCTCACGGCCGAAGTGAGTGCTGCCCTGGAACTCGACCCGGCACGAGTCGAGCGCGGGCTGCGGGGCTTGGAGCACGAGGGCAGGATCGTGCGGGGCGAGTTCCGTCCCGACGGCGCGGAACGCGAATGGTGTCACCGCGACGTCCTGAAGGTCCTGCGACGGCGATCGCTCGCCGCCTTGCGGGCCGAAGTCGAACCGGTCGAGCCCGAGGTTCTGGCTCGCTTCCTGCCCGAATGGCAGTACGTCGACTCGGACCTCCACGGGGTCGAAGGGGTGGCCGAAGTGATCACAGCCCTGCAGGGAGCGGCCCTCCCGGCCTCGGCCATCGAGCGAGAGATCCTAGCCGCCAGGATTCGCAACTACAGCTCAGCCGATCTCGACACCCTGTTGACCTCCGGCCAGGTGGTCTGGGCCGGTGCCGGCTCGCTCGGTGCGGGCGACGGCCGTGTCCGTCTCGTCTGGCGTGACCAGGCATCCTCGCTCCTGCCCACCGAGCCGTCCACCGAAGACCCCGACACACAACCCGAGCCCATCCGTGCTGCGATCCGCGAGCACCTGGCCCGATCGGGCGCGTCCTTCTGGGCCGATCTCGTCGCAGCAGTCAAGAACGCAGGCGCGCCCTATGACGACCCCAGCGTGCTGGCGTCATTGTGGTCGATGGTGTGGGACGGCGAGATCACCAACGACTCCCTCACCCCGTTGCGGGCCTACACCGCAGGCGCTGTGCCCGGCCGAGTCGGAGCGGTGCGGGGTCGGGCCGGACGACGCCCGAACCTGCGGTCCCTCAGTCGCATGGGCCCACCCGCCGGCACCGGACGGTGGGCCCTGGTCGACTCGCTCTTCACCGCAAGGGTCAGCCCCACCGAGACCCGAACCGGCCGGGCGTTGCAGCTGCTCGAACGCTACGGGGTTCTGACCCGCGAGATGGCCCTGGCCGAGGGGGCCGAAGGCGGATTCGCCGGCGTGTACCCGATCCTCAAGGAGCTCGAAGAGCGAGGTCAGGTTCGTCGCGGCTACTTCGTCGCTGGGCTCGGGGCGGCGCAGTTCGCGTTGCCGGGAGCCGTCGACCGGCTACGCGACGCCCGTGACCGCAACCTCGATCAGATGCTCGTGCTGTCGGCCGCCGATCCAGCTCAGCCGTACGGGGCCGCACTGGCCTGGCCCGCGTCGGCCGGTCGGCCCTCGCGGTCTACCGGTGCGTACGTGGTTCTTGTCGGTGGCCGTCCGCTTGCGTTCCTCGACCGGGGCGGGCACACGCTGACCGTCTTCGAAGGGGCCGAGGACGACCCCCGCTGGGTGGAGGGCCTGGCCTCGCTGGTCGCCGGCAAGCGGACGAGGACCATCGAGATCCAGAAGATCAACGGCCAACCGGTCAACGAGCTCCCCCAACTCCGAGACCTCCTGGTCGCCAACGGCTTCCACCCCGGCTACCGCGGCCCCACCCTCCGCCACTGAACCCCCTGCCACTGAAGCGGTTCTGCCGGATGGGCGCGTCACTTTCGACGCGCCTATCCGGCAGAACGGGTTATTCGTGGGCGATGGCGTCGAGGACGTTGAGCTTGGCGGCGCGACGGGCGGGGAAGTAGGCGGCGACGACACCGATGGCGGCACCGATGACCAGGAAGAACGCGATCTGGATCCACGGGATCGCGATCTTGCTGAAGAAGCTGCCGGGTACGGCGACCGCTGTGGCGGTGCCGAGCGCAAGGCCCATCACGATGCCGAGCATGGAACCGAACACGCTGACGATGACGGCCTCCCACCGAACCGATGCCTTCAGCTGACCGCGAGTGGTGCCGACCGCCCGAAGCAGTCCGATCTCCCGGATGCGTTCGAGCACCGACAGGGCCAACGTGTTGACAATTCCGATGAAGGCCACGATCAGACACAACACCAGCAACCCGTAGATGATGATCTGGAACTGGTTGACCCGGGCCTGGGTCTCCTCTTGGTACTCGGAGTTGTCGAGCGACTCGAGTTGCGGGAAGGCCTGTAACGCCTCGTCGACAGCCGCTCGACCCTCTTCGAAGGTGACACTGTCGCTGAATACCACGCCGACCTCCTCAACCTGATCAGCGGCGACGTGGGTGCGGGCCAGTTCGCGATCGATGAACCATGGGCTGCGAACGGCAGCCTGATCGGCGAAGACTGCCTTGATCGTCAGTTGTCCGATGAAACCATCCTCCATCTCGATGGTCACGGTGTCGCCGGGGGCCAGACCGCGGTCCTTGGCCTCGGACTCGAGCACGGCGATGCCGTCGGTGCCGAGCGTGGCTACGTCGCCTTCGACCACGTCGGTGTTGATGACCCGGGTCCCCGTCGCTGTGTCATAGGAAGCGATGGTGATCACCTCACCATCGAGTTTCGCCTTGACCGAGAGGGACCCTGAGACGGCCTCGACCTCCGGCAGTTCGGCCATGCGTTCGACCACCAGCGGAGAAAACTGCGGTGCCTGTCGTGCCCCTACGACGAAGACGTCGGCCGCGATCGAGTCTTCGAGGAGTTCATCGAGGCTGGCCAGCAACGACGATGCCAGCACGGACACGCCGGTGATCAACGCCAGGCCGATCATCAGGGCGGTAGCCGTTGCCGCCGTTCGCTGCGGGTTGCGGGCCGCGTTGTCCCGGGCCAAGCGACCGACGATGCCGCGGGAATTGGCAATTGGGGCACCGAGGACACCGGCCACCGGTCCAGCGAACAGCACGCTGGCCATGGAGGCACCGATGAACGAAAGTGCGGCTCCGATGCCGATGATGACGAGACGACGGGTGGTGCCGTCGATGGAGCCGAACATCCCGAACAACAGCAGTCCGATGCCGGGCAAGAGTACGACGGCGGCTGAAATCAGGCGGAACCGCAGGCTGCGCTCCTTGCGGCCACCGTCTCGCACGGCCTCGAGGGGTGACACCCGGGCAGCACGGAAGGCAGGAAGCAGGGCCGAGCCCACCGTGACGAGCAGACCGACCACTACGACGACCACGATCGTCCTGGGCTTGATCTCGAGTGGCCCGTCGGGGAGTTCGCCCCCTGCGGTGCTGAACAGCTGCTTGAGCAACGCCGCCACGCCGATGCCGCCGAACAGGCCGATCACCGAGGCGATCGCACCGATGATCATCGACTCGACGAGCACCATGACGCTGATCTGTCGGGAGCTGGCGCCGATCGACCGCAGCAGCCCGAACTGCCGGGTCCGCTGGCCGACCAGGATGGCGAAGGTGTTGTAGATGATGAAGATGCTGACGAACAACACAATGAAGGCGAAGATCAGCAGGGCCGTGCCGAACGCGTTGATGAACGAGCCGAACTGATCCTTCTGCTCCTGTTCCACGGTCTCGCCCGAGACCACCTCGAGACCGTCGGGCAGCACAGGGGTGATGTCGGCCAGGAGTTGACCGGTCGGTGTGTCTCCGCCGTTGACGACGATCGAGTCGACCTGGCCGTCGGCTCCGAGGATCCGCTGGGTGGTCGGCAGGTCGAGAAGAATGAAGAACGCACCTCCGGTTCCGCCCTCGCCGAAGTCGATGATACCGCTCAGCTCGAACTGCTCCGGATCGCCGGTCGGAATGCTGAGGGTGACCTGGTCACCGATGGCGAAGCCACCCTTGTCGGCCTGCGCTTGGTCGAGCGCAACCTGTTGCCAGGCGGGCGCCTCGCCGTCCACCAGGGTGAAGCTCGACACTGGGCTCGGCCCGCCCCATGACGCCGCGAAGACCGGTGGACCGGTCGGTCGGACGGTCTCGCCCTCGGCGTCGACGGTGTAGACCTGTTCCGCGGTGAAGATGCCTCCCTCGGCGTAGGCGACGCCGGGGATGGCAGAAATGGCTTCGATGATGTCGTCGTCGAACCGGGCGGGAGCCTGGTCATTGGACAGCTCGCCGATCTCGGCCCGGACGTTGGCGTCGACACCGGCGAAGGCATCCTCGCTGACCTGGTTGAAGATGGCCCGGAGACTGTCGGCCAGGATGAACGAGCCGGAAACGAACGAGACGCCGAGCGCGACGGAGACGAGCGTGAGGATCAGCCGGCCGAGGTTGGCGACGATGCCGCGGTAGACGAGTTTGAACACCGTCAGTCCCCGAGGCTCTTGATGGTGTCGAACACCGAGCTGGGCGTCGGATCCGACATCTCGTGCACGATCGCTCCGTCGTCCAGGAAGAGCACCCGGTCGGAGTACGACGCCGACACCGGGTCGTGGGTGACCATCACGATGGTCTGACCCAGCTCACGCACCGCCTGGCGCATGAAATCGAGGATCTCGGCCGAGGTTCTCGAGTCGAGGTTGCCAGTGGGTTCGTCGCCGAACACGATGTCGGGGCGCGACGCCAGCGCGCGGGCCACTGCGACGCGTTGCTGCTGGCCACCGGAGAGTTCGTTGGGCCGGTGCTTGATGCGGTCGGCCAACCCGACGGTCTTGATGACGTGGTCCACCCACTCCTTGTCCGGCTTGCGGCTACCCAGGTCCATGGGGAGGGTGATGTTCTCCAGCGCGTTCAAGGTGGGCACGAGATTGAACGCCTGGAAGATGAACCCGACACGGTCGCGGCGCAGCTCGGTGAGCTGCTTGTCGTTCAGCGTCGACAGCGGCACGCCGCCGATGTAGGTCTCGCCTGAAGTCAGGCGGTCGAGGCCGGCCATGCAGTGCATGAGCGTCGACTTACCCGATCCCGACGGACCCATGATGGCCGTGAAGTGGCCGGTCTGGAACCCGACGGTGACGCTGCGCAGCGCGTGGACCTCGGTGTCGCCCATGCCGTACACCTTGGAGGCGTCGGCCGCGTAGGCCGCCATGCCGGCTGGATCGACAGTGGCCCTGGTGGCGGAGGAGGACGGAGGGGTGAACGGGTCATTCATGGCGAACTCCATTGCATAACGGGACGGCCGCTGCATAACGGGATGGTTGCTGGGGGCGCCAAGGTGGGCTCGGTGGACGGTAGGGCCAGGCCGCCGCACCGCCATCGTGCTCAGGGATGATTCGGGTCGCCTCCAGGAGGAACGAGGCCACACTAGTACGCCATCACGACCGCTTGGACGCGGTCGCGGAGTCGCAGCTTGGTGAGCAGATGGCTGATATGGGTCTTCACCGTTGTCTCGCCGACGAAGAGGGCCGCGCCGATCTCGGCGTTCGACAGGCCACGAGCGAGGGCGATCAGCACTTCGCGTTCACGATCGGTGAGCTCGTCGATCCCCGGTGGCATGTCGACAAGTTGAGGCTCGGGGGTCGACTGGGCCAGTGAGCGGTAATGCTCGATGAGCTGGCGGGTCACGGTAGGGGCGAGCAGCGCCTCACCGTCGGCCACGACGCGCACGGCTTCGATCAGATCGGGCGCCGCCGCATCCTTGAGCAGGAACCCACTGGCGCCGTTTCGGAGCGCTGCGAACACGTAGTCGTCGAGATCGAAGGTGGTCAGGATGATGATGCTCGGTCGAGCCGTGCGGCCGTCAAGCGGCTCGGCCGTCAGCCGACGGGTGGCCTCGACGCCATCCATTTCCGGCATGCGAATGTCCATGAGCACGACATCCGGGCGGCAGGAACGAACGACGTCGAGCGCCTACAGTCCGTTGACGGCCTCTCCGACGACCCTGAAGCCCGGCTCTGACTCGAGAATCATACGCAGACCGGTACGGACGAGTTCTTGATCGTCGACCAGCACGATGGCGATCGGATCGCTGCTCGCTCTCACGCGTGACCTCCCCGCTCGACCAGGGCGGAGGGGATCCGGGCGGTGACGCGATAGCCGCCTCCGGCCCGCGGGCCGCTCGAGAACGATCCGCCAAGTAGCTCGATCCGCTCACGCATTCCGGACAGACCGAGACCATCGCCCGTCGAGCGAGCAGAGAGACCGCGACCGGTGTCGCTCACGCCGAGGTGGAGGGTGTCCGCCTCGTGCAGGACCCGCACGGACACCGTCGCGTTCGGGCCGCCATGCTTGATGACGTTGGTCAAGGCTTCTTGAACGAAACGGAAGATGGTGCTGCCGAGCGTTCGATCGTCGGAGTCGGTCAGGCGCGGATCGAGGAGCAGATCGATGTCGACACCGGTCGCGGACACGTCGCGAACGAGTTGGGCCACTGCACCCAGCCCGGGTGTCGGTTCCAACTCGGCTTCGGCTTCGGATCGAAGGGCGGCGAGAACGCGCCGCATGTCCGACAACGACGCACGGGCGGTGTGCTGGATGTGGGCCAGCGCTTCGGCCGCCGCCTCCGGGTTGCTCGGCAACACTCGCTCGGCTGCCGATGCCTGGATCGAAATGACGGCAAGCCCATGGGCGACGACGTCGTGGAGCTCGCGGGCCAACCGATTCCGTTCCTCGGCCACTGCGGCCGCCTCGCGGCTGAGCCGATGGGCCGCTGCCTCGCTCGCCGACAGCTCGACCTCCCGGGCGTACGCTTCGCGAGCGACGACGCCCGAACCGAGCGTGATCGCGGCGACGCTCATGAGCCCGACGAGTCCGACGACGTAGAGCGGAACGTCCGCCGCGACGACGCCGAGCAGCGTGAATCCGGTCAGAAGGACGGCCGAGGCGACCGCGGCCCGAAAACCGATGGTGGGCGGACCGTGGGCAACCGCTGAGTAGAGGACGACGTTGGCTGCGAGGAAAACGTTCGCGTAGCCGAGGGCCCACGTGACCATGGTCAACGCCGACACGGCGATGAGGACGGCGACCGGTGCGACCCGCCGGAAGTACAAGAGGACGCCGGGGAGGACGGCCATTGCCCAGAACAGCGGTTCCGGTTCCCGTTCGGGGATCTCATCAGCGAGGAACGCCAATCCGGCGGCGACATTCAGGATGACGACGGCCGCCGCAATCGACGCGTCGAGCCACCCGACCTTCGACCTGAGCGTTCGCCGGACTGTGAGCATCAAGTCGACCGTACCGGCGAGATGTCGTCGCCGCCGTCATTCACGAGAACGATCCCGGACCGGGTCAGGTCGTCCAGAGGTCGGAGCCCGACGCTGCCTATAGTGGCCCGGTGCCTTGCGGATCGTGTGGAACCGTTGCCCCGCCCGGGGCCCGATTCTGTTCGACCTGCGGCGCCCCGCTGGCCAAGTCCGACACCGAACGCAGAGTCGTCACCGTGCTGTTCTCAGACATCGTCGGCTTCACCAGCTTGTCCGAACGGCTTGACCCTGAGCAGGTGAAACACGAGGTCGATCGTTGCTTCGAGCGGCTCACCATCGACATTGCCAGCTTCGGGGGTGTCGTCGACAAGGTGATGGGCGACGGCATCATCGCCTTGTTCGGTGCCCCCTACGCGCACGAGGACGACGCCGAGCGGGCAGTGCGCGCCGGCCTCAAGATGCAGCAGACGCTGGCCGCCATGGCCAGCGAGTTGCAGACGCCCTTTCGGATGCGGGTCGGGGCCAACACCGGGGAGGTGTTGGTCGGTAGTTCGTCGTCAGGACGTGACTACACGGCCATGGGTGACGTCGTGAACTCGGCGGCGCGGCTGCAGACCGTGGCCGAGCCGGGCAAGGTACTGGTCGGCGAAGCAACCTACAACGCAACGAGCGACGCGATCTCGTACCACTCACTCGGACCGGTCGAAGTCAAGGGCCGGTCCGAGGCGCTCGGTGCCTGGGTTGCGCTCGGCGCCGTTCGGCCGCCTGGCGCCCGCACGCGGAGAAACGTCAAGTTCGTCGGACGGGAGCCCGAGCTCCGTCTGCTCCAAGCGCAGGCACGGGTTGCCTTCGATCTCGGCCAGGCCCAGATCGCGACGGTCTTCGGCGAAGCCGGTACCGGGAAGACCCGATTGTTGGAGGAAGCGGCGTCTCAGTTGGCAGCAGTCGATGAGGTTCGGTTCCTCGAGGGCCGCTGCGTGCCCTACGGCGAGGCCAACGTCTGGTGGCCGGTGGCCGAAATGTTGCGTCACCTGCTCGGAGTGGCGTCGGAAACGCCCGACGACGACATGGCGCCCATCGTCGCGGCGGCGCTCGACGGGATTCTCGGCCAGGACGCGGTTGTTGACCGCGCCAGGCTCTGCACTGCGGTCCTCCACATGCTCGGGCAGGAGACCCCACTTCGAGGCGGCGACCGTCTGCGAAACCGGGCCGAGGTCACCATGGCGGTCACCCTCCTCGTCGAAGCCGAACTGCAGCATCGGGCGGTCGTCATCGTTCTGTCGGACATGCACTGGGCAGGGGAGGCAGTTTGGGAGCTCGTCCGCCAGCTGCTCGGCGAACTGCTCCGTTCCCGACTCATGGTGATGGTCACCGCTCGGCGGTCGGAAACCTCCGAGGTGATCGAAGGTCGCTTCGGTTCACTCCGGCTCGAGCTTGGCCCGCTGGACGATGAGGCCTCGCGGCAGCTCATCGCCGACCTCGGTGTGGACGCCGGCCGCGAGGAACTCGCCGAGTTGGTCAGGCGGAGTGGCGGCAACCCCTTCTTCCTCGAAGAACTCGCGGGCATCGTCGCCGCGGGCGAAACAGCGCTCCAGAGGTCGGACCTGCTCGGAGCGTCCGGGAAGCCAGTGACGCTCGACCGCATCCCCGACACCCTCAGGGGTATTCTCGCGGCCCGCCTCGATCGACTCGATCCTGGACCTCGTCGTGTCCTCGAGCACGCAGCCGTGCTGGGCCGAAGCGGGACCCGCAAGACGTTGGGCGTGATGCTCGAGACCGGCGCTCTGGACATCGACCTCGACGATGCCCTCGTCCAGTTGGAGGACGCCGATCTATTGGCGCTCACGCCCAGTCGCTTCGAGTTCGTCTCCGATCTCATCCGTGAGCTCGCCTACGCAACGGTGACCAAGACGGTTCGTGCCCAGAGCCATGTCGAGGTGGCTCGATACCTCGAGGCCACGCACCGTGCGCCGGTTCGCAACAGCACCGCCGTTTCCATCGCCCGGCATTACCGGGCCGCTGCCGACCTGCTCAAGGATTTGCCGACACTCGAAGGCGTCGATGCTGGTGAGGTGACCGACGGAGCCCTGCGATGGCTCGACGAAGCGGGGTGGCGAGCGTTGGCGGCGGGTGAACCGCGAGAAGCCGAACGTTGGTTCGGGGGCGGTCTCGATCTGGCCGTCAATCCGGCGTCGATGGCCCGGTGCCTGTTCGGTCGGGCCAAGGCGAGATGCGAACTGCGTGACCTGGTCGGAAGCCGAGCCGACCTCGAACGCCTCGACCCCTTGACGCAGAGCGACCCGGTCATGGCGGCCAGGGCGCTGATGGTGCGAGGGGACCTCAATCAGAAGGCGGGCGAGCTCGACCGTGCTGCCGGGCAGCTTCGCGAGGCGGCCGATCGCCTCGACCAGTTGAACGAACCCGCCGATCATGCCTTGGCCCTCCGCCTTCTCGGGATCACCGAGATGTTGCGAGGCGTCGAAAGCAAGGCACTCGAGGCCTTCACTGAGGCTCGTTCGGTCGCCGCCGCCGCCGGTATCCGCAACGAGGAGGCCTGGTCGCTTCAAAATCTGGCCTGGTTCGCGTTCCGGTCAGGTCGAGTGAGCGAGGCCAGCGGATTCGCGGCCGAAGCCGAGAAGATCTTCTCCGAGCTCGACGATCGGGGTGGCCTGGCGTGGACCCGATCGGTCGAGGCCTGGGTCGCGTTCCACGGCGGTCACTGGGACCGGGCCCGTGAGCTGGTATCCGAGATCCTGCCCGAGACCCGACGCCGAGGCGACACCTTCGCCGAGACGGTGATGTTGAGCCTCGAGACCTCGATGGCGTTGTGGTCCGGTGAGGCGTTCCGCGCGGTCGAACTGGCTCGCGAGGCCCAGGTGGTGGCCGAGCGGGCCGACGACTTCACGCTCGCGGTCCAGGCTCGGGCCTTGGAGGGTCGAGCGCTGATCTCGTGCGGCAAGGTGCTCGAGGGGCTGAGCGCGCTCGAGCAGGCCTTCGCCTTGGCTGACCGCGCGGGCGGCGACGAGAGCCGACGTATCGCGGTGATCAGCAACTGCGCCGCCGCGGCCCGGCTCGGGGATGCCGAGCGGGCCATCCGTTGGGCTGCTCGGTTCGAAGGCACGCACAACGACCTGACCATCGTCGGCGAGAGTGACCTCTCGGTGTCGTTGGCTCTGGCCCTGCTTCAACGCGGATCGGTCGAAGAAGCCGCCAGCCAGATCTCCTGGATCAGCTCCTTCGAGTCGGAGACTGCCAGCATGTACGGGGCCGCGGTCGGCGCCATCGTGGCCGCGGCACAGGGCGACGTCGCCGAAGCCGAACGCAAGGCCGCGGTCGTCCTGGCCGGCCGGTCGACCTACCTCGACCGGCTCCTGGCGCGCCTTGCGCTGGTCGCCCTGGCTCAGCGCGAGGACGACGACGAGTTGCTCGACGCCCGTCTGCTGCTCGCCCGAGAACACTTGGCCAAGACCGACGATCACATCTCGCCGCTGTTCGTCGGGCTGGTCGCCGGGCTCTGTGGCCGGGCACCGCTGGCCGCAGCCGAGGAGGACCTGCGAGTGATCGGTGTCGATCCTTCCGGTTGGCGCACCGCCTGGAGCCTCGCCGCCGGCATCACCCAGTCCTGACCCCAAAATCGCCGAACTGCAGTACAGGGACCGCCCTTTTGGCGGTCCCTGTACTGCAGTTCGGGGGT
>JAQCHM010000038.1 GCA_027730885.1 Actinomycetota bacterium
AAGGCGCCGGCCTCGATGGCCTGATCGCCAAGCCGCTGGCCGATCCCTACCAGGAGAACAAGCGGGCCCAACTGAAGATCAAGCACGTTCGTTCGGCCGACGCCGTCGTCGCCGGGTATCGATGGCACAAGGACGGGGACGGAGTCGGGTCGTTGCTGCTCGGTCTGCACGACGATGACGGATCACTCCAGCATGTCGGCGTCGCCTCCAGCTTCACGGCCAAGCGTCGAACCGAACTGGTCTCTGAACTCTCGCCCCTCGTCGACGGGGCGCTGGCCGAGCATCCGTGGCGAAGCTGGGCTGAAGCCGACGCTCACGAGGAGGGGCGAATGCCCGGAGCGCCGCACCGCTGGAACGCGGCGAAGGACCACTCGTGGATCCCGCTGCGTATCGAACGCGTGGTCGAGGTGAAATACGGCTCGACCCTCAACGGCCGCTTTCGCGAAGTGACCAGCATCCTGCGCTGGCGGCCCGACAAGCAGCCCGACCAGTGCCGCTTCGATCAGCTCGAGGAGCCCGAGCCGGCCTCACTCGACCTCGTGCTCGGCGCCGGGTCGGGGACCGGAGCCTGACGTGGCTGCGGCCAAGTCCGAGGCGATCGTGCTGGAGCTGGCCGGCCACGAGGTCACGGTCACCAGTCCGGACAAGGTGTTCTTCACCAAGCGAGGAGAAACCAAGCTCGACCTCGTGAACTACTACGTCTCGGTGGCCGAGCCCCTGCTCGAGTCGATGGGCGGCCGACCCACGCTGCTCCAACGCTTCCCCGACGGGGCGTCCGGCAAGTCGTTCTTCCAGAAACGCGTGCCAAACGGTGCACCCGGCTGGCTGCAGACCACCGAGGTGACGACGGTCAACGGCACGACGTCGAACGCGCTCGTGGCCGCCGACATTGCCCACGTGGTGTGGGCCGTCAACCCCGGGTGCCTCGGTTCCCATCCGTGGCCCTACCGAGCCGGCCGTCCCGAGGTCTCCGACGAGCTGCGCATCGATCTCGACCCCTTCCCCGGGGTCGACTTCGACGACATTCGCGACGCGGCGTTCTCGGTGAAGGACCTGCTCGACGAACTCGGGATCCAGGTCGTGGTCAAGACCAGCGGCAACCGTGGGCTGCACCTCTATGTCCGGCTCGAGCCTCGCTGGGACAGTTACCAGGTCCGGGCCGCTGCGGTCGCGCTGGCCCGTGAGCTGGAACGGCGACACCCGGAGCACATCACCGCCGCGTGGTGGAAGGAGGAACGAGGGCCGCGCGTGTTCGTCGACTTCAACCAGAACGCTCCCCACAAAACGGTGTTCGGCGCGTGGTCGGTTCGGGCTCCGGTCGGCGCTCAAGTTTCGGCTCCCATCGGTTGGGACGAAGTGACAACCGTCGATCCCGATCTCCTCACCATCGTCACCGTCACCCAGCTCGTCGCCGAGCGCGGCAACCCCTGGGCCGGTCTCAACGACCGCCCCCAGGACATCACCCCGCTGCTCGAACGATCCGCGGCCGACCTCGCGGCTGGATTGATGGACGCCCCGTGGCCGCCCGAGTACCCCAAGCAACCGAACGAGCCGCCTCGCGTCGCGCCCAGCCGGGCCAAGAAGGTGCCCGACCATACCGGGGCAGACGGGACTGATGCCGAGACAGGCGGTGAGAGTCGGGGCCAGTAGCCTTCGGCCGATGCCGCATTCGCACGACCACGCAGAGGTCGCTCCATCGGTCGCGAGGCGGCTCCACAGCCTGGCCGCGCTTGCCTTCGTCGTCGTCCTGGTGTTGCTCCTGTTCTCGTGGCCCGGTCGGGCGGACGTCGGGACGGCCGATCTCGGCGGCGCAACGACGTCGGCGGTCGTTCGCCTCATCGAGGACTGCCCGGTGGATCAGCAGGTCGACGGATCCTCGTGTCTGCTGGTCCGCGTCGAGCCCCTCGAGGGCGAGGACCAGGGCAAGCTCTTCGAGTTGCCGCCGATCTACAACGACGCCGCCGGGTTCGCCGTTGGCGAGAAGATCGTGGTCGATCAGGTAGCGAACGAAGATGCACCGTTCCGCTACACCTTCGTCGATCGCGATCGGAAGCTTCTTCTCTGGGTCCTCGCCGCGGTGTTCGCCGTCGCTGTCGTCCTGCTCGGCGGACTACGAGGCCTGCGCGCCATCGGCGGTCTCCTGGCCAGCATCGGGGTCCTGGGCTTCTACACGATGCCGGCCATCATCGAGGGCCGGCCGCCGGTTCTCGTCGCCTGCTTGACCGCAGGTCTGATCACCTTCGCCGCGCTCTACCTTGCCCACGGATTCTCGGCCATGACCTCGGTGGCCGTGCTCGGCACGTTGGCCGCGCTCGTCATCACGGTCCTCTTCGGGGCCGCCTTCATCGAACTGGCCCGATTCAGCGGGTTCGCCAGCGAGGAGTCCTTCTTCATCCAGGCCGTCGCCGGAGAGGTCGACCTCCACGGCCTGCTGCTCGCCGGCCTCGTCATCGGCGCGCTGGGTGCCATCGACGACATGACGGTCACGCAGGCCTCGGTCGTGCTCGAGCTCCGATCGACCAACCCGACGCTGCCCGCTCGGGCGCTCTTCTCATCGGCGATGCGAGTCGGACGTGACCATGTGGCCTCGACCGTCAACACCCTCTTCCTCGCCTACGCCGGAGCGTCGATGCCGTTGTTGGTGCTGTTCGTGGTCGGCGACCTACCGATCAGCGACGTCATGAACAGCGAGATCGTCGCCACCGAGATCGTCCGGACCTTGGTCGGCTCGCTGGGCCTCGTGGCCTCGGTGCCGATCACCACCCTCCTCGGTGTCGTGGCTGTCACCCGGAAACCCCAGGCTCACCACGAACCAACCGGTCGTCCGCCGCGTCGGCGGGATCCGTCGACGCACGTCCCCCACGCCCCCGCTGAAGGCGAGCGTCCGCCACGCAGATCACTGGGAGAGAAGCTGCGGGCAAGCCTCGACGACTGACTCGCACCCCTTCGTGCGTGATGTCAGTAGCCGAGCTCCTTTGCCGCCCGTTCGAGGGCGACGCTGACCGACCATTCGGTACGGGCCAACCGCAGGTCCCTGTTCGCGCCGTCGGCGAACAGCCCTGCTGCACTCATCCAGAAGGCGGCCGACCGCATCGCGTAGAGCAGTTGATAGTAGCGGCAGCGGTCCTCGTCGATGGTGATGCCGGTGGCTGACTCGTACCGGTCGAAGAAGACATCGCGGGGCACGACATTCGACAAGAGATCGGTGCCCTCGCGGTTGAGCTCGGTGAGCATGTAGGCGACGTCGTACATGGGATCGCCGATCACCTGGAGCTCCCAGTCGAGCACGGCGGAAACCCGATCATCCGCGATGAGCACGTTGCCGGTTCGGAAGGCGCCGTGGACCAGGGTGAGGCGATCGGTGCTGGGTGCGTTGGCTTCGAGCCAGCCGATCAGGTCGGCCAGTATCGGGTGGCCGGGGTGGCCCGACTGTTCGATGAGCAGTCGCCATTTGGCGATTTCGCGGCGGGCGAAAGCGTCGCCCAGCTCGGGCACGCCGAGGAAGTCGAGCCCGACGGCCCTCCAGTCGGCGTTGTGGATGGCGGCCAGCGACTCGGTGAAGCTGAGCGGGAGGACACCGCGAGCGGCTGCCGCGGCGTAGAACTCACGTCCTGCTTTGCCCCAGGGACTCGGACAGACACCCGCCACCTTCTCCATCAACAGAGCAGGCGCGCCGAGCACCGCGGGGTCTTCCTCGTAGAAGTAGACCTCTGGGGCCGGGACGTCGGTCGCCTCGAGGCAACGGAGGACCTTGAACTGCTCACCCAGGTCGGACATCTGACGGAGGAGCGCGTTGCCGGGGTCTCGGCGAAGGCAGAAGCCTTGCGATCGGGGCTCACCCTTCGCCATCCAGGAGGCGTCGAAGAGCCAGGTCTCGTGTGACCAACCCACCGCGATGCGATCGAGCTGGTCGACCACCACCTCGCCGTCGGCCTCGAGCCGTTCGGCAAGATAAGGCGTGAGGACGCTCAGCAGTTCGTCACTCATTCGGCGACCGCCATCTTGCGATCGATGTCCTTGCGCAGGGTCGGTCGGATGAGACCCAACGCCTCGATCACACGCGGTTCCGCCGAGCCCCAGGCGTAGAGCTGCTCGAGGAGTGGGCCGAGGGAAGCGACCGTGTGATGGTTTCCGACGTCGAGAAGAGCGGACGAAACGGCGGGCGGGGCGCCGGCGAGCACCGGGCCCAGCGCGTCGACCAGGGCGACCATCTCGGCGTCCTCGGCCCTGGCGTGTGCCGGTCCGAGCTCCAACTGGCGGCTGACCCGCTCGAGGATCACCGATGCCATGAACGCCTGTGTGCGGGCGTACTCGTCAGCGACCGCCGGGCCGATGTCAGCCCGCAGACTGGCCGACAACCGGCGGAGAAGCTCGGCAGGTTCGAGGCTCATGACCGCGGTCCCCAATCTTGGTCGCGCTTGGCCGCCGACCATCGATGCATCGGCCACATGTCCTGGTCCTCGCCCCACCAGTCGGCGGGCGTGCCATCGACGGTGTGCCAATGGATCACGCTGTTGACGTCGATGAACGTGTGGCGGTTGATGATGATGCGGTTGGTGGCACGACCCAGCGCCGAGAAGGCAAGGCCGTTGGCGTCCACGGCTTCGATCGTCATCGTCTCGACCCAACCGGTGTCGGGGTTGCGGACGACCGTCCGATCGCCGTCGACCAGGGTGACGGGCTCGCCGTGTCGATTGGCGAACCCGTAGGCCACCTTGTCCCGACCATCTCGGGTGTTGGTGACGGCCAGGAAGCCGCGCCCTTCGGTGCCGGCGCCCGTCACGTACGCGGCCTGGCGAGGACGGTTCTCCGGGCGACGACCCCAGGTGCGATCCCGCATCGACCAGCAGTCGATGGGAATTGTCTCGCCGTGGAGCTCGATGGTTCCCGTGACGTGACCGATTTGATCGAAGTGGGCGGCGTGGCCGAACGTCGACGCGCGCGTGGCCAAGGCCCGTGGTGGCATCGCCCCTTCGAATCGGAGGTCAGCCGAGAAGCGTCCCGGGTCATCGAACCCGAGGCGATAGACCATCGTCGGCTGTTCGACCGTGATCGAGACACCGTTCGGCAGCACGGCGTCGCGCAAGTCCAGATCGGCAGGCATGGGCAGCGCGGTGTAGTTGGCCGAGTAGGGGACTTCCCACGGGAGGTGCGCAGTGTCGTCCCACACCCAGGCCCCACCGGCGACGGTTCCGATGTTGGGCCTGATCATGGAGTAGAACCAGCCGCCGAGATGACGCTCGGCATTGTGAAACGCGAACCACGAGGTCTCGGTGAACCACCAATCGTCGCCGGCCAAGTGGGTGTGCAAGACATCGTCAGCCGCGGTGAACACCGCCGGTTGGCCCTCTGAGGTGCTGGATTGCTGAGCCATCCCGGAACCCTAACCGCCGCACCCCAGCGGGCCTCACGTCGCCCGATCCCACCAACCCCCGGCATCGGGAGTGTGTGAGCACCGTTTTCGGCACCCTCGCACTCCCGACGCCCGGGTTCGGGTGCGTCACCGCGGCCTCGTCTCGAACGGTCCTCGTCTAGTTTGCGGACATGACCGAGTTCGCACATCCCGAGTACCTCGTCGAACCGTCGTGGCTGGCCGAACACCTCGAGGACGACGGACTCGTCGTCCTCGACGTGACGGCCCGTCTGACATCGGCGCTGCACAACAGAGCGGCCGACGACTTCGCCACAACCCACATCCCGCGCTCGGTGTTCTTCGATTCGGCCGCCGGCCACGGCGTGCTCTCCGACCCCGACACGGCGCTGCCCTGGATGTGGCCTGAAGCCGACCGCATCGCATTGGCCCTTCGATCGGCCGGCGTCGGCCCCGGTACTCGGGTCGTCATCACGGCCCGCACTCCCCGTTCCGGGATCGACGCCGGAACGATGTGGTGCACCCGCGCGCGGGTTGCGGTTCCGTGGTTCGAGCCCGTGCCCGTGCACGTCGCCTACGCGTGGTCAGCGTGTGGGGCGGCGGGGCGGAGCCGTCCGGCAGGGTGTGGATCGCAGGCGAGACGACCGTCATGCGCGGAAAGCACTCACGGCTGTGACTTGATCGCCTCTCCGTCAACCTTGGGTCCAGTCGCTCATCCCCGACAGGGAGAAACGTTGTCGCCTAAGTGTTGGACGGCGGCCCCAAGGCAACCGCATCCCGATCCTGTCGAGCTGTTGGTCGCGACATCCAAGTCGTCGGATCTGGCTGGTTGCCGGCGGATGCCGGTGGAATAGCGGGCGATGTTTCCCCTGGTCAGCGGCCTTTCGTGGACGTTGGCGGACGGTCGCCCGTCGCTTCGCTACGTGGGCATCGGCGTCGTCTACGACCAATCGGGTCAGATGTGGACGACGCACCGGTTCATGACGCTGGGCGACTCACCTGCGGCCACGGCGACGACCCCTCCCCCCACCACCGCTGCACCCATCGCTCAGACCACCACCACCCAGCCCGGCGCATCGACGACGCCGAGCACGGTCCCGGCGACGCCGCCACCGAACAACGCCGGTCCCTTGGCGCCGACAGCAGTAGCCGGCGTACTCGCTTCGATGGCGGGCTCTGGTATCTGACCTCGGGGCTCGGGAAGCCGGTCAGCGGGTCTCGATGAAGAGCTGCAGTACGCCGGCGACGAGCAGCGTCAGCATCAGCAGGACCAGGGTGATGACCGTGGCCGGTCTCATGAGCAGTCGGGTCCTTCCTCGGGGCGTTCGGTCGATGGCTTCTGTCCGAGCGCGACGGCCACGGGTCGACCGTTGGACGGCTGCCCCATCGCGGCCGGCCGAAGAGTGATTGCCTGACCGGCACCCAGATCGAGTTCGAAGGCAGCCGAACCCCGGTCGACGGCGACCGACAACAGTCCGTAGGAGTCGATGATCAGCCCGACGCTACCCACGGGAATCCGTGCGTAGGTGTCGACTCGGAGGGCGGCGCGATCGGTTCTACCTCCGCTCAAGGTCACCGCCTCCGGCCAGGCCTCTATGTCCGCGGGGTCCACATTCAGTTGCGCGTTGCCGTAACGATCGACCCACAACACTTCGGCCGAGATCGAACCGTCATCCTCCCGCTGACTCACCGGGAGGAGGCCAGGCATCAAGCGGACCGGATCGATCGGTGTTCCCAACTCGGCAGGGGGGACGCCGTTGCAGAGGTGGGCCGCGACCGGCGCGAAGATGTCCCGTCCGTGAAAGGTGGGGCCAGGGGACGGGAGGTGATAGTCGGGGTTGTCGAGCACGAAGGCCCCGGTTGCGCCTCCGACCATCGCCACCGCAGGCGCGAGCAATCCGTTGTCCGGCCCAACGAGGTAGGCGGCACCATCGGCCACCTCGACAGCGACCGGATGACGATCGGTCCCGACACCCGGATCGACGACGGCCAACACGACCCCGGGAGCCAGGTACTGCACCGCACGGGCGAGCGCGAGACCGCCGGCGCGAACATCGTGGGCCTCGATGTTGTGCGTCACGTCGATCACAGCGGTCCGGGGCGACACGGTGCGGATGACCGACTTGACCACGCCGACGAACTCGTCGTCGAGTCCGTAGTCGGAGAGGAACGAGATGGTGTCGAATCGAGGGCTCATGGTCGTCGAGGTCAGGCGGTCGAGGTGACGGGGGCTCAGGTGGCCGGTCGGCCAAGTTCCCGCGACCGGTCGGTGGCCGCCTCGACGGCGGCAATCATCGCGGCGCGCACGCCGTGACGCTCCAGCTGGCTGGTACCTGCCGCCGTGGTGCCCGCGGGAGTGGTCACTCCGGCCCGCAGCACTGAAGCAGGATCTCCCGACTCGAGCAACATGCGGGCCGAGCCCAACATCGTCTGGTAGGCCAGCAGTTCCGCCGTTGCGCGAGGCAGTCCGACGGCCACACCGGCGTCGGCCAACGCCTCGCCCACCAGGAAGAAATATGCTGGGCCCGAGCCGGAAAGACCGGTAACGGCGTCGATCTGGCTCTCGGTCACGACCACCACCTGGCCGACTGCGGCGAGGATCTGGGTGGCCCAGTCCAGATCCGCCTCGGTCGCGCTGGCGCCGCCCGCGAGGGCCGATGCGCCCGCAGCCAGCAACGCCGGGGTGTTGGGCATCGAGCGGATTACCGGCGTCCCCGTCGGCAGCGCAGCCTCGATCGTGCCCAGGGTCACGCCCGCAGCAATGGACAGAACACGGCCAGGTCGCACGAGCCCGGCCGCCACCTCGACGATCGACCACGGCTTGACGGCGAGAATGGTGTCGACCTCGGGCAGAGGGACCTCCGCGACCTTGACACCGGGGAACAGCGTCTCGAGCGCAGCCCGGAGTTCGGCGACGACCTCGACGATGGTCAGCTCCTCGGGTCGGAGCCACCCGGAGGAGAGCAGTCCTCCTGCCAGCGCCTGGCCCATCTTTCCCCCACCGATCAGCTGGAGTTTCATGCTCGCAACTTACACCGCGGCACACCGAATGGGTTCGCCGGATGGGTCGAACGACGTCGTTCTTCCCCGAACCGCCACCGCTCGACCGCATCCGACTCCCGCCGAGGCTACGAGGCGGAGACCTCGGAGCCAACGTATTTACACGCTAAATGCGTAAATACGCATCTTTTAGAGAGGACAAAGGACGAAGGCCACCTCAAGAGAATTTAGACGCGAACCCGATCCGCAGCGCCGGCCGGAAGTACTGCTCGACCCACGCGTACATCGATCCGAGGATGCGGTCGAACTCGGCCTCGTCGACCCACCGCGCGTCGATCTTCCCCTTCAGGAAGACGCCGTCCTCGTCCCCGACGGTGAAAGCCGCCCCGTACAGTCGGCCGTTGCGCCGCATCAGGTGTTCATAGAACACCGCATGGTTCTCCTCGGGGGCGGGCATCACGTACGTCTCGTATGCGAGGGTGCGTTGGTCGAGGTGGAACCGCACGGTGAAGACGTCTTTCTCCTCACCGAGCATGCGCACGAACCACGACCGTGGGCCGTCGACGTCGCGATCGACCGCCGCGACTGCCGGGTTCGAGGCGAGTTGATCGGCCAGCCAGACATCGATCCGCCCTCGCAGGGTCTCGACCTCTTCGGGCGTCCTCGGCGCGGTCACGGTCCGAATGGACCTCTGCCCGCCAGCGACGTCGATTCGCCACAACGCGCCAGATCGATCGTGGAGAGATCGTCGTACAACCGACGCAGGCGAGCCGCGGAGGTTGACCAGGTGTAGGTTCGGGCACGGCCCGCTGCCGAAACCGAGAGGCGGCGGGCCAACACGGGGTCAGCGAGGATGGCGTCGATCCAGGCCGCGTATTCGTCCGGCTCGCGACTCTCGACGAGATACCCGGAACGCCCGTGTTCGACCAACGTCAGTAGTCCGCCGACCGCCGAAGCAACGACCGGCACCCCACAGGCCTGGGCCTCGAGCGCTACGAGGCCGAAGGACTCCGAACGGCTCGGGACCAGGCAGACATCGGCGGCGCGGTAGTAGGTGGACAAGAGATGATGCGCTTTCGGCGGCAGGAAGTCGACTCGATCACCGAGTCCCAGCGTGTCGACCAGTTGTCGCACCCGTTCGACCTCGACGTCGCCGGCCGCTCCGCTGGCACCGCCGATGATCCAGAGCCGAGCGTCCTTTCGCTCGACCCGGGCGAAGGCCCGGACTGCGACGTCGGCCCCCTTCAACGGTTGGATCCGGCCCACGAACAGCAACAATGGTCGGTCGACGTCGGTGTCGAGGGCCCATCGGGCCCCGGCCTGGCTGCCGGGAGAGAAGAAGGCGTGATCGACACCAGGCGGCACGATCTCGATGCGCTCGCGGGGCACGTCGTAGAACTCGACCAGTTGATCGGCCTCGGTCGTGCAGTTGGCCAGCACCACGTCAGCACAGGTCATGACCTCGGCCTCTGCCCTCGCACGCCGTTCGGGCTCGGGGTCTCCGAGCACCGCCTTCACCCGCGCCAGCGTGTGGAAGGTGGTGACGAGTGGCAGTCCGAGTCGCTGTTTCAACAACTGACCTGAAACGCCCGACAGCCAGTAGTTGGCGTGAATCACGTCCGCGGGATCATCCCGCAGATGCTCCTCCACCCAATCGGTGAACGCCCCGACGAGGCCAGGGAGGTCTTCCTTCGATACCTCGGCCGGACCCGCCGGGACATGCACGACCTCGAAGCCGGGCTCGACTTCGACGCGGTCGGGCAACGTGTCGTCATAACGGCGCACGAACACTCGACAATGCAGGCCGGCCTGGGCCAACGCCGAGACCAGTTCGCGCACGTAGACGTTCATACCACCACCGTCACCCGTACCCGGCTGGGCCAGCGGTGAGGTGTGCAACGACAGAACGGCAACACGGCGCACGAAGAGTCTCAACCCCCGCCTGCAGTGGATTCTTCCCGAACGATCACGGCAGCTCCATGGGTTCGGTGTCGGTCAGCGGTGCGCTGGTGACGAAACTCCGGTACACCGCGAGCAGAGCCCGGCGCTGATCGGCCGTCAATTCGGCCGCCCCGCGAATGGCGACCTCGAGGCTGCTCATCGGCCCCCGGGAGTCGTCATCGAGGATGCCTGCTCTTACGTACAGGCTGTCGGCCGATATCTCGAGTGCACGCGCGATCTGTTGCAGGATCTCCGCCGATGGCCGCCGGATTCCACGCTCGATCTGACTCAGGTAGGGATTCGAGACGCCGGCCAGTTCGGCCAGCCGTCGGAGCGAGAGTTCGGCCAACCGCCGCTGCTCCCGAATGAACGCGCCGACCTCTTCCTCCCGGTGGGAGTCTCCCCCACTCCGTCGTTCCCGCCGAGAGACCCGCACCCTGAGAACGACAAGCCGTCAGGCGAGCAGGCTGTCGATGGAGGCTTCACCGTCGCGATACCGACGGCCGATCTCGGATTGGATGGCATCGATGCGTTCGTGAAGCTGATGGCGGGCGGACGAGAGTTCGAGTTCGAAGCTGCGGAGTCGCTCGAAGATCTCCCGGACCTCGTTGTCGGTCGTCTGATCGATGCCAGCGAGCTCTGCCGGTGATACCGCCCTGTCCAGACGCTCTACGAGCGCGGCTGCGACGGGCCCGGGAACACCGACATCGACCGGACGACCACGGGATCGTTGGCCATCAGGTCGGGGGGCATCAGCCAGCAGATCCGGCAGGTCGAACAACAACGACTGGGGTGAGTCGATCTGAGGGTCGCCGGCTCGACGCCGAACCTCGTGGCCGACGATGTCAAGTCTGCCCTGGGCGACCCGACGGACGAGGGAGATGTCCCCCTCGACCTCGGAACACTGGATCCGTAGGTCGCGCAGCTGGGGCAACGGACGAGTGGTCAGACCCTTGCGAGTTTCCGGGCCGAGCAAACGCGCGAGGGGTTCGATCACAGCAGGCAAGGCTAGAGCACAATGAGCCAGACGGGCGCAACGAGCAGGTAGGAATCCAGGCGCAGGAGCGCAGGAGAGGCGCCCAACGACGTCGCGGGCAGGAGGGCCGACGCGCAAGCCTGTCCGAAGGGAGCGCCGGCTGCGGCCGCTAGTGCATAGCCGGGGAGGTTGTCCGTCGTGAACGGGTAGGGCAGCAAGAAGAACAGCGTCGTCGCCACCAGGACGAGCGCGCTGAGCCCGGCGACCATGCCGGCGATCTGGCTGCTGCCGCGACCAGTCTCTCCGCTGCCCACGAGGAAGTCGCCCGTCTCGTAGGCGCTGACGAGGACCACGAGGCTGACGAACGCCTGAGGCCACTCGACGGCCAGCGCAACGAGACTTCCGGCGGCGAGGCCCGCCGGCATCGACGACAGGATCAGCAGTTCCGACGTCCGAATGCGGGTGCTCTGCCTCGGTATCGGGACGACCAAGGAATAAATGAACAAGGCAACGGTCACGGCCAAGACCCCAGCTCCCAGCGCAGCGACTCCAAGTGTCCCCGACATCGCCAGGGCAGCGCCCGCCAATGACGCGCCACAGCGATCGGTGAACTCGACGCTCGCCCAGGCATTGGCGACCTGTAACCCGGCCAGCGCTCCGACCGGCACGAGCACGACCGCGCTGAGGACCCCGACACCTACCGCGGCGGCACCCAGCAAGGTCGCGGCCCACAGCACCCCGAGCACCAGCTTGGGTCCCCCCGTGTCGTGAACGATCGCGAACCGCGGGGCCGATCCCGTGAGGTTCCGGACGTTCAGCCGTTCAGCCACCCGACACGGGAGGCAGCACGGCGACCTCGTCGCCCTCGACCACGGAGTCATCTCGAGTCGCGGGCGCGCCGTTGAGCCAGACGCGGGAACCCGCGAGTACCGCACCGAACTCCGCCCCGAACTGCGCGACCGCCCGGTCGAGGACCTCTCCGACGGATGCCCCGTCGAACACCGCCATCTTCTCCCCCGCGGCCTCCCGGGCCTGGGCGAAGAGTCGCAAACTGATCACGGCCACCAGTCTAGGTCGGTAGGGTGCGACGATGGCTGAGATCACGCGCCTCCTGCTGGTTCGCCACGGCCAATCGACGTGGAACGCAGAGCGACGATGGCAGGGTCAGGCGAACCCGCCCCTGTCCGACCACGGTCGTTTCCAGGCCAAGGAAGCGGCCAAGGCAATCGGCGCGATCGACGCCATCGCCGCCTCGCCCCAACTCAGAGCGAGGCACACCGCCGAACTGATCGCGGGCGAGCTGGGCATCGGGCCCGTCGTCCTCATTCCCGGCCTACGTGAGCGGGGTGCCGGACCGTGGTCGGGCATGACGGTGGAAGAAATCGAAGCTCGCTATCCGGGCTACCTCGCCGATCATCGCCGGCCCGAGGGATACGAGAGTGATGCCGCGCTTCTCGACCGCACGAAGCCTGCACTTGACGCGTTGGCCGTGGGAAATCCCGGACGACTCATCCTGGTGGTCACCCACGGCGGGGTGATCCACCGTTTCGAGGAGTATCTCGGGCTGAATTCGGGGAGGGTACCGAACCTCTGGGGCCGCGTCATCGAGTTCACCCCCGCGGGAAGTGGGGCCGGTGAGTGGCGGGCGGGCGAACGGCTGGAGCTGATCGAGGGACACCACTCGACCGGCGGCGACGCCAAGCCGGTCTGAGCCCGATGACCGCCGTCGCCTCGGACACCTCGGCCGAAACACACGCCGAGGTAGCAAGCGGCGAGGTAGCAAACGGCAACGAGGTTCGAGTGGTGCGAAGTACCAAGCGGCGCAAGACCGCCGAAGCGCACCTACGCGACGGTGTGCTGGAGGTGCGCATCCCGGCTCGATTCACCAAGGCCCAGGAACGAGAGATGGTCGCGTACTTCCGTCAACGCTTCGAACGTCGACAGAGCACCGACCAGCTCGACCTCCCCGAGCGCGCTGCTCGGCTCGCCCGAACGTATGATCTGCCACATCCGGCCTCGATCCGGTGGGTGAGCAACCAGGCGCAGCGTTGGGGGTCGTGCACACCGACGCGGGGCTCCATCCGGCTTTCGGACCGTATGGCAGGCTTCCCCGACTGGGTGGTCGACTACGTCATCGTCCACGAACTGGCCCACTTCGTCGAGCTCGGACACACGACGAGATTCTGGGAGTTGGTCAACCGTTATGCGCTGGCAGAACGGGCGCGTGGGTTCCTCATCGCCAAGGCGTGGGAGGAACGGGAGCCGTTTGCGGGCCAACCTCTCCCGTCGGAACCGCGGGAGCGTTGAGCTCGAGATCGGCCAACGCCCGGTCGACGTTGTTCAACGCCGCCTCGAGTCGATCGAGATCGGCCATCCTGGGCAACGGCGAGTCCGCCGTCGGCGATTCGTGCATCGCCTCAGCCTAGAGCTCAGCGGAAGGAGAGGGGCCCACGGGCGAAGGTGACCGACAACGCGTCGGCGACGCCGAGCAGAACCGCATCTCTCGGTTCGCTCAGGTCGATGAGCATCGGCCCGGATTCGGTCTCGGCGTTGAGGCTCGTGCGTATGAACACGAGCCGTTGTCCGTCGAAATCGAGCGAACTCAAGCGATCGCCTGCTCCGCCTGCCTCCAGTCGAAACGACTCGACTCCGGGCTCGGAGCCACCGGATGACCCCAGCCGAAGACCGACGACGGAGGTACCGGCCTCCACGCTGTCAGGGCGGTAGGTGACCATCGTGAAAACGAGCACCGAGCCGTCGGCGCTGAGGGCAACATCGCCGAAGGCCGCCAGCGACGGAAGCGGGCAGACCGCGTCGGGGACCGCGGTGGGAACCACCGCGCCGAGCTGATCGAACACCAACAGGCCGCCGCACGCGGCGTCGCCCAGGATCACGGCCGAACGGTCGCCACCGGTCGCGAAGTCCAGCACCGTTCGACCCGGCTCGATCGTGACGAACGACGAGCGGGCTCCTGTGACCAGCCCCACCGTCTCGATGCGGTGCGCGAGAGCCATGGTCGACTCGTCCTCGGTTGGCGCTGCCGGATCTCGGACTTGCTCCTCGACCAGCAGGTAGGCGACGGGGGTGCCATCGTTCAACCCGACCCCGAGGAGCGCACCACCCTCGCTGTTGATGAGCTGACTCGTCCCACCCTCGCCAGGGAACCACCACACCTCACCATCCGACAACTGGGAAACGATCCCGCCGAGGAAATCGTCGACGGCGAACTGCACGCCGGTTCCCACGAATGGTTCCCCGAGCGGACGGATCTGCGCCGCCGGCCCGGCCGCCAGCACCGTCCCGGTGGCAACAATAAGCTCGCTG
>JAQCHM010000039.1 GCA_027730885.1 Actinomycetota bacterium
CCTCCCCGCCGGTGCCACTGCGGGTTGCCCTGGTGACAAGCGCCGGCAGCGCGGCCGAGGCCGACTTCGTCGGCGAGTCGGGCCTCAGCGGGTTTCCGTTCGAGATCACCCTGTTCGATGCGAGGGTGCAGGGCACAGAGGCGATCGACGACTTGGTGCGAGCCTTCGATGCCATCCACGCCGCCCGCCGCGAGTTCGACGTCGTCGCCCTCGTCCGTGGCGGCGGCGCGCCGTCCGACCTCGCGGTCTTCGACCACGGTCGCGTTGCGCGCGCCCTCGCGGGATGTCAACTCCCGGTCGTCGTCGGCGTCGGCCACGAGATCGACACGTCGGTCGCCGACCTGGTCGCGGCCCGATCGACCAAGACCCCGACGGCATGTGCCGGCCTGCTCGTCGAGGCGGTCCGGGCCTTCGACCACCAACTGTCCCGTCTGGCTCGCCAGATCACCGCTCGGGCCCAGTGGTGTCTGACCGCCGAGCGCCAACGCATCGACAACGCAGCGCACCGGTTGGTGTCGGCGTCCCATCGCCAGGTCGACCGGCGCGAACACCAGCTGCACACCGCCGCGGTGAAGGTCGGTCTGCTCGACCCCACGGCCAACTTGGCCCGCGGGTGGTCCATCGTGCACACCAGCGATGGCACCCTCGTCCGATCGACCGCCCAGGTGACCGAGGGGACCGCGCTCGACATCACGACGGCCGGCGGGCGGATCGCCGCAACTGTTCGCCGGACCGAAGCAACACCATGACCGACGTCGGGAAATACGGCGAGGCGATCGAAGAACTCGAGCAGATCCTCGCTCGGCTCGAATCGACCATGGTCGACGTCGACGAGCTGACCCAGCACGTACGGCGAGCCGCGCTGCTGATTGAGCAGTGCCGGGGTCGGCTTCGCTCGGTCGAGTCGGACGTGAGTGACGTCCTCACCGAACTCGGCCGACTCGGTGCCGACCCGCAGGATGTCAAGTGAGCGGCGCTCCTGTGGGCCTGACCGAGGTCGCAGCCCTCGTCGATCGACGACTCTGCGCCCTGTTCGACGAGCAGCGGGCGATCTGGCGGCCGAACGACGCCCGGTTGGTCGAAGCGATCGACGAGTTGGAACGCATCGCCAACGGCGGCAAGCGGCTGCGGGCCGCGTTCGCCTTCTGGGGTTGGTACGGAGCCGGACAGATGGACGGCGCGCCCGTCGCCGACGTCGCGTCGGACCGCATTCTCGACGTCTGTGCCGCCTTCGAACTTCTGCAGGCGTTCGCCCTCATCCACGACGACGTCATGGACGACGCCGACACGCGTCGCAACGAGCGAACGATCCACGCCGCTCAAGCCGAGCTCGTCCGCTCCCGCGGTTGGAGAGGTGAGCCCCGGCGGTACGGCGAGGGGGTCGCCATCCTCATCGGCGACCTCAGCCACGTGTACGCCGATCAGCTCATCGGCAACGACTCCGATCAGGCCCGGCGGATCTGGGACCAATTGCGCATCGAGCTGAACCTCGGTCAGTACCTCGACATGCGTACTGCAGCAGCGTCAGAACTCGACCGGGTAACGGCCCAACGCGTTGCGACGTTCAAGTCGGCGCTCTACACCATCGTCCGGCCCCTTCAGCTCGGCGCCTGCCTTGGTGGGGTCCAGAGCGACGACGTCATGGCACGTCTGGAGGAGTACGGGCGACCGGCCGGCCAGGCGTTCCAACTGCGGGACGACCTCCTTGGCGTTTTCGGCGACGCCGACACGGTCGGAAAGCCGGTCGGGAACGACCTGCGAGAGGGCAAACCCACCGAGCTCGTTGCCGCCGCACTCGAGCGGGCCGACTCAGCCCAACACCGCGTCCTCGGCCGAATCGGCGAACCGAATCTGTCCGACGACGAGGTCCACGGCATTCTCGCCGTCTTGCACGAAACCGGCGCCGTCGTAGACGTCGAGCGACGCATCGACGCGCTGGTCGTGCGGGCAACCCAAGCAGCGTTCGAGCTACCGTTCCCGCTATCAGTACAAGAAACCCTGGCGGCGCTGGCGCGCTACGTCGCGGCTCGACAACACTGAACACCCGCGCCGGACAGGTTGAGGAGCAACGAGAACTGCCGATGATACGAGTGTGACCGAACGTCAGGTGCGAAGCGCCGATCAACCGTCGGTGGTCGAGAGGCCACGGGTTGCCCTGCTTGCGGGGATGCGCGCGCTCAGGAACGGGGGCTTCGACGATTCGTCGAGAGCACTCGAACTGAGCCCCACCGTCGCCGGGCCACTGATCGCCGTGCTGGCTGCCATGCGCTGGGGTGCGGTCATGATCGGCCTGGCCTGGGCCGCCCAACGGCTTGCGTTCAGCGGAGATCTCGGGGTCGTCGCCACCCTCACCACCACCATCTTCCTGGCATCGTGGCGCACCGTTCGTCCGCTCAAGTTGGGTGAAGGAAGCGCCGGACAGCAGACGTGCGCGAGACCGTGCTTCGCGTGGTCGAAGGCGAGACCGTACTGTCCCCGGCCCTGGCCGGCGCGATGCTGACCGCCATGCACGACGCTCGCGTCCAGGAGGCACTGCTGTCGGAACGTCAGGTCGAGATCCTTCAGGCGATCGCCGATGGCATGAGCACCAAGCAGGCCGGGCGGTACCTCGGAATCGCCACCAAGACGGTCCACAATCACCTCAACGCCATCTATCGCAAGCTCGACGCCCAGAGCCTCACGCACGCCGTGCTCGGCGCGGTCCGTCTCGGTATCATCGATCTCAAGAGCACCGAGGAAACCGCCGTCTGAACCCGCGAGCGATCCCGGCCTGTCCACGGGGCGAAGTGCCCGGCGAGCACAGGTGCCCATTCGCCTGAACGTCCACCTGCGGTATTCCTGTAGGGAACGACCTCGGGCGGGGTCCTGGCGAAAGGTAAGCGTGTGGACAAGCGAGTGTCGGTGGTGCGGGCTCTCTTCATTTCAGCCGCCATCTCACTGCTCGTGGCTCTGCCGTTGATCTTGGGCGCCCTGTAACGTTACGGGGTGACAACACCTCGGGATGAAGCCGCGAAACGGCGGACCTTCGCCATCATCTCGCACCCTGATGCCGGAAAGACCACCCTCACCGAGAAGTTCCTCCTGTACGGAGGCGCGCTCGGCAAAGAGGCAGGAACGGTCAAGGCCCGGGAGGGTCGCCGATCGGCGACCTCGGACTGGATGGAGCTCGAACAGCAGCGCGGCATCTCCATCACCTCGACGGTGCTGCAGTTCCCCTACCGGGACTGCACCGTCAACCTCCTCGACACCCCTGGCCACCGAGACTTCTCCGAGGACACCTACCGGGTCCTGGCAGCAGCCGACGCAGCCGTCATGGTCATCGACGCGGCGAAGGGCATCGAACCCCAGACCCTCAAGCTCTTCGAGGTCTGCCGCGAGCGCGAAATCCCGTTCCTGACGTTCATCAACAAGTTCGACCGCCCAGGCCAAGCCCCGCTGGAACTGCTCGATCAGATCGAGGAGACCCTGGTCGTCGAACCCACTCCCGTCACCTGGCCCGTCGGAATTCCCGGCGACTTCCGTGGGGTGATCCACCAGGAGACCGGTGAATACACGAGGTTCGAGCGCACCGCCAGGGGCTCCACCATCGCCCCAGAGGAGGTGATCGACCACGAACGGGCAGCCAATGAGGAGGGCGCCTCGTGGACGACCGCTCTCGAAGAGGCCCAGCTGCTGACCGAGGTCGGACGCATCGCCGACCGCAAGACCTTCCTGGCCTGTGAGTCGACACCGGTCTTCTTCGGCTCGGCGCTGACGAACTTCGGCGTGCGGTTCCTGCTCGACGGTGTCGTCGACCTCGTCCCCAGCCCCTCACCGCGTCAACTGATCGACGGATCCCGCCGGCCCCTGGATGATCCCTTCTCCGGACTGGTGTTCAAGGTGCAGGCGGGCATGGACAAGGCCCATCGCGACCGCATCGCCTTCGTTCGGGTCTGCTCGGGGAAGTTCGAACGGGGCATGATGGCGACGTCGGGTCGGTCCGGACGGCAGTTCTCAACCAAGTACGCGCAGACGATGTTCGGCCAGGATCGAGAGACCGTCGAGGACGCCTGGCCGGGCGATGTGATCGGCCTGGTCAACGCCAACGACCTCCGGGTGGGCGACGCGGTGTATGTCGACCGCCCGGCCGACTTCCCGCCGTTGCCGGCGTTTGCGCCGGAGTACTTCATGCGAGCCAGGGTCAAGGACACCTCCAAGTTCAAACAGTTCCGCAGTGGGATCGCCCAGCTCGACGAGGAGGGAACGGTGCAGGTGCTCCGACAGCGGGACCTCGGCGACCAGGCCCCCATCTTCGCGGCCGTCGGACCCATGCAGTTCGAGGTCGCGAGCTACCGACTGGCCAACGAGTTCAATGCCGAGATCGAACTGACGTCGACCCCGTACACCATCGCCAGACGCACCGACGCCGCGTCAACCGACGCGCTGCGGGCCATGCAGGGCGTCGAGGTTCTCGAGCGGGCCGACGGTACCAAGCTGGCGGTGTTCGAAAGTCGGTACTGGATGGAACGGGTATTGCGCGACTATCCCGAATTGATGCTCGACCGCCTCATCGCCGAGGGTGGCCTCGGCTGATGACGACCCCGCCGCGGTGGGTCCCCAAAGCCGTTGCCTTGGTGGTCGCACTCGGCGGGCTGATGGTCGTCGGGAACAGCGTCCTCGAGAAGCCGCAGATCTCCCCGGAGGCCGCGATCGAACTATCGGACGAACAATCGGTAGGAGGGGCCACAACGTCCTCGGTCCGTTCGACGACCGCGTCCACAGCACCGCCCAGCACCGCGCCTCCGACGACCGCCGCTCCGTCGTTCACCGAGTTCGCCGGATGGGTGGACCCCCAGTCGTCGGGACATCCGTGGTCGGCGCTCGGAGCGGTCGAGGGGTTGTTGACCTTCCGGGGCAACCCAACCCGATCGTTCTACGGCTCCGGCCCCGTGCCGGCGAACCCCAAAGTCATCTGGACCTTCGACATCGGGTGTGCGAATTCGCCGGTCGGCGGTGAAAACAAGCAGTGGTGCGGATCCGGGTGGACAGGACAGCCGGCCATCTTCCACCCACCAGGCAACGAATCGGCATGGTGGCTCGCGTTCGGCGCGTACAACCGGAACGTCAACTTCCTCGATCCCGACACCGGCGCGGTGGTCTATCCGCCGTATGCGACCGGCGACATCATCAAGGGCACCATCACCATCGACCCCGACGGCTTTCCCCTGCTCTACACCGGCAGCCGCGACAACTTCTTCCATGTCGTCGCCCTCGACAGACCCGAGCCGACACCGCTGTGGAAGCTCGCGGCCGATGCCGTCACGCCGACCCTCTGGAACGACGACTGGGACGGGTCCGGCCTCGTCATCGACGACTATCTCTTTGAAGGGGGCGAGAACTCTCGCATCTTCGTCGTGAAACTCAACCGGGGCTACGACACGGCCGGGCTCGTCACCGTCGACCCCGAGATCGTGTTCTCTGCCCCCGGTTGGGACGACGAGCTGTTGGCTGCAGTCAACACCGATGTCTCCATCGAGAACTCGGTGGCCGTCAGCGGCGACACCCTCTACTTCGCCAACTCGGGCGGGCTGGTGCAGGGTTGGGATCTGTCGACCCTGACGACAGGCGGCGAGCCCGCGCGGGTCTTTCGGTTCTGGAACGGGGACGACACCGATGCGTCCATCGTCATCGACGACGAGGGCATGCTCTACGTCGCAAGCGAGTACGAACGGGGCAACGCGCGAGCCCAGGAGTTGGGTCAGGTCATCAAGCTCGACCCGTCGAACCCGGACAACCCTCTGGTGTGGAGCAGGGAGGCCAGCTCGGGTCTCGATTCCGGGGTCTGGGCCACACCGGCGCTGGCCGGTGACCTGCTCGTCGTCTCAACCGACGACGGCCGGGTGCTCGGCCTCGACCGCGCAACCGGCCAGGAGCGCTGGGTCCTGAACCTTCCGGGTCCGCTGTGGCAGAGCCCGGTCGTGGTCGACAACGTCCTGATCCAGGGCGACTGCGAAGGTGTGCTGCACGGTTTCGACCTGACCGTGTCTCCGCCGGCTCCGCTGTGGAGTGTGACCTTGGGTGGCTGCATCGAGAGCACGCCCGCCGTGTGGCACGGTCGGATCTATGTCGGCTCCCGAAACGGCACCTTCTACGCCCTCGCCGACTGAGCAAGGGCCGGCCCGCCGACGACCGGCGCGGGCTCCTTCCAGAGCCGCTGCGCTTGGCTGGTCGGCCCGGCCGCCAAGAGGGCCAGGAAGCCGACGACGTTGGCGGCCGCGGCCGCGACGAAGGCCAATTGATAGTTGGCCTGATCGTGGAGGAACCCCAACAGGTAGGGGCCGCCGGCGACACCAACCGTGCCTGCGAGCTGGTTGAGCGAGTAGATCCGGCTGTACTCCTTCACGCCGAAGGCCTCGGCCAGCAACAGCGGCTGCAGCATCAACAGATTGCCGACACTCATCCCGAAGAACACGGTGCTGGCCAGCACGGTCACCCGCGAGTTGGCCAACGACAGACAGATCAGTGCGCCCGCCTGGGCGACGGTGAGCACAGTCGTCAGCATCTTGGTGCTCATCCATCTCAGTACGATCCCGCTGGCCAACCGGGCCAGGACACTGGTGGCAGCCAGAGTGGCGACGGTGACACCCGCCGTTGAGACATCGGTACGTTCGCTTGCCATGGAGTAGAGATGAGCGATCGCGCCGACCTGGGCCATGAAGATCATGCCGTACGTCAGGCAGAGCCAACGGAAATACCGGGTGCGCACGGCCACGGCGAACGGAGCGCCCGCGACCGGTCTGGGCTGAGGCGGGGTAGGGGCGCCATCGGGCTCCAGACCCCGACTCGAGGGAAAGTTGCGCAGGAGCAACAAGGCGAGGGGCACGATGCCGATGAACCACACGATGGCCATCCAGGTGGCCGAGGCAGCCAGACCGTGGTCCACGATGCTGGCGGCGGCCAGTGGCGTGAGCACGATGCCGCCCATGGACAGACCCGTCGACGCCAGCGACAACGCGGTCGGACGACGTCGATCGAACCAGCGGGCCACGAGCGTCGTTCCGGGCACCAGCCCGGCCAAGGCGAACGAGATGCCATAGACCGAGAAGAAGAGGTAGTAGGTCGCCAACGTGTCGACCCACCGAAGCGACGCCAACGTGAACGAGCCCAGCACGCCACCGGCCAGGTAGAACCAGCGGAGGTCCACCTCGTTCAGCTTCTTGGCCAGGAGGAAGCCGGTGAGGCCGGAGATCGAGAAGAACAACGTCGGCCCCAACGACGCTGCCTGAACGCTCAGACCCAGTTCCGCGACGCCCGCCCTCAGGATCACCGACGCCAGGTAGAAGCCGAGTCCCGCGCCGGTCAGCAGAATGAGGAACACCGTCCACACGATCACCCAGCCGTAGAAGAACCCGGCCGGTACGTCGGCCGCCGACGCCACCCGCGGAAGCCTGGCGACCGACCTCACTGTCCCGAGCCGAAGGAGTGGTTCTCCAGCGATCGAATGAGTGAGGACACCACGACGTTCCCCGGGGCCGTCAAGCCAACCTCGGCTGCGGCTACCGGAATGGCGCCGTTGATGGCATCGATCTCGCAACGGCGGCCCGCCTGGAAATCGAGGAGCATCGAAGGCTTTGCCCCCGTGAGCTTGCTGCCGAACTCGCGTGTGTAGGCAACGGGGTCGTCAAAGCCAAGCGGGATCCCCTTGGCCATGGCCACCTCGAAGGCCTCGGTGGCGCAGGTCGCTGACAGCAGGGAGGCATCGGGATCGTCGAGCAGTTCGCCGACTCGGAGGCGGGTGACGGTGCACGGCCCGGAGAAGGCCACGTTGCAGATCAGCTTCTCCCATACCAGTTGGTGCACGTTCTCGTAGGCCGCGACGTTGAACCCGCTGCTGCGCCAGACCTCAGCGATTGCCTCGACCCGTGGTGAAACCCCGGGTCCGGCGAACTCGCCCAACCGGACCAACTCCATGCCGTTGTGGTGGACATGGCCGGGTCCGACCATGGATGCTCCGAAGCCGCCAACGACCCCAATGACCACACGGTCGAGGCTGAGTGCCGCTGCGGCACGCTGGGGTCCGCCGAGTCCGTTCTGGATCGAAAGCACCGGTGTGTCATCGGTCAGAATCGAGCCGAGGGCCAAAGCAGCGTCGGTGACCTGACCCACCTTGGTTGCGAGGATGACCAAGTCAACGGGACCAGGGATCTGGTCAGGGGCAGCCACCGCCCCGGCAAGTCGGACCGTTCGATCGCCTGACGCGCCCTGTACTCGCAGGCCCGACGCATTGATGGTGTCGACGTGCTCGTTCCAGGTGTCGACCGCCCAGACGTCATTGCCCCCATCAGCCAACAAGCCGGCATACACCGAGCCCATGGCGCCACATCCGACGATCGCGATTCGCATGGCACAAGCCTCCCACGCTTGGCCCGTTCCGATCGAAAGCGGGTCCGGGACCAGGACGCGTTCCGCTCCAGAGACCCGCTAGGCTCGACGGCTCCTGGGGCTGTAGCTCAGTTGGCTAGAGCACCTGCTTTGCATGCAGGGGGTCAGGGGTTCGATTCCCCTCAGCTCCACGAGATTCCCCCAGGTCAGAGAGGATCAACCTCTCCCAGGGAGTCGGAAAAGTTGTCTCAGACGTAGCCAGATCAGACGTAGACATCGGACGTAGCCTTTTCGCCTGAGGCTACGTAAGAGGAGTCGGCGGTTGGCGAAACGTCCGACGGTGCGGTGGAACGAGGGGAAGCAACGGTGGATGGCGTGGGTCCGATTCCCTGACGGGTCGCGACGCAAAGTCGAACGGGCAGTCAAGGCCGACGCCCAGGCCGACCTCGATGCCCTTGTCACGCTGCGGGCGCAGAGCAAACTGCCGGACCCGGTCAGATCCAAGAGCACCACGTTCGCCGACGCCATCGAGGCCTGGTTCGACGCCGGCTGCCCCAACGTCGCCCCCACCCGCAAATCCCGGCACGCCCGACCCAAGTCGCCCAACATGATCGCGAACGCCCGCCAACTCCTCGGCACCTCGGTCGTGCCGGTGATCGGTCAACTCCGAGTCGACCAGACCACTACCCAACGGCTCGAGGAACTCTTCGCGGCGATGGCTACCCGCGGCTACGCGACCAGCACCATCGACCGTAACTGGAACTACCTCAACCAGGCGCTCCAACACGCCCAACGCGAACGTCGAATCAAGACCAACCCCGCCACCGACGTCTTGTTGCCGGCGATCCGTCCCTCGAAGCAGCGCAAGAGCTTCACCATCGAACAAGCCCAAGCACTGCTCACCGACGCCATCCCCGCCGACCCCCGCCCCGCCATGTGGCTCACCGGACTCATGTGCGGCCTCCGGCCCGGTGAACTCGCCGGACTCCGCTGGCCTTACGTCACCCTCGACGATGACGATCCCAACATCCACATCGCCGAACGAGTCCTCGAAGTCGACGACAAGTACGTGGGCCAGGCCACACCGAAAACCGCCCGCAGCAAACGAACCATCCGCCTCCACCCCCTCCTGGTCGCTGCTCTCACCCGCCACCGCGAAGAACAAGACCTCTTGGGCCTCTACGACCCCGACGGGTTCGTGTTCTGCAGCCGCAACGGCACCCCGCTCACCATGTCGAACATGCGCCGGGCGTTCCAGACGCTGTGCAAACGTGCGGGACTCGGCGACGGCTGGACCACCTACGAACTACGACACTCGTTCGTGTCGCTCGTCAGCGACCAACTCGACAACCTTCTCGACATCGCCGACCTCGCCGGCCACAGCGACACCCGCACCACCCAGGGATACCGCCACAACGTCCGCCCGAGCCTGTGGCCCTGATCCCAGCCGGTAGTCGAACTTCAATGACACCGCGGTCGCCCCAGGCAACGTGACCGCGGTGGTGCGACCCAACCCGTCGTAGGCGACCGTGGTCACTTGAGCGTTCGGCGCGGTCACCGTCGACGGCTTACCCGACCGGGCGTCGTTGACGTACGTCGTCGTGTCATTCGCGGCGGGCGGGCCATTCACCAGGTTGACCAAACCGGCAGCGTCGTAGTCATAGGTCGTAATCTGATTCCCCTCACCGGCCGGGCTTTCGTACTCTCTGCCAACGTGCCGGCCTTGGCGACGGACTGGACCACCTACGAGCAGCGGAGGCTGCGGAAGACTACTTCCTGGCACTGCACGACCTTGCTATCGAGCACGACGCGCTCATGGAGCGGGCAAAGCAGAGCCTGACCAGCGCGGGAATCGACATCGAACCCGCCGAGGGTTGACCAGCCCGCACGAGCCCACCAAACCAACTTCGCACCCGACCGCTACCATCGGATCCGTGAAGCGCGAGTCGTCAGTGCCCGATGCCGAACGATCGATCCTGGGGTCGGGCGTTCGTTCCGATCTGGTCGAAGCCCACCGAGGTGTGGCCGCAGCGATGGCCCGCCCCGGCACCTGGTGGACCGGGGCCGAGCGCCACGCCATCGCTTCCGAGGTCCGCAGAGCCCTTGCCCACTCCGACCTGCCGCCGTGGCTGGCCCCTTCGGCCTGCGACCCCGACCATCCGGCTGCCATCGCGGCCGACCAGCAGCTCCCGGTCGCCGCGGTCGACGCCGTATGGCGGATCACCAACCACCCCGGGACCCTGACCCACGACTGGTATCAGACCATCGTCGGAGGCATACCGACCGCCGAGCACTACGTCGAGCTCGTCAGCGTCGTTGCCATGGTCAACTCGATCGACCGGTTCGCCGCCGTGCTTGACCTGGCCCCGATTCCGCTTCCTGAACCCGAGGCCGGTGAGCCGACCCGTGAGCGGATCGACGACACGGCCGTCCGCCACCACTGGGTACCGACCGCCCCGGTCAAGGGGCCGAACGTCATCAAGGCCCTCAGCGCCGTCCCGGCCGACATCAAGGTTCGCCAGGCGTTGTCCAGTAGCCAGTACCTGCCGGAAGGTGCACTCATGGGCGACCTCGACTGGGGTCGCAACACCATCGACCGGCGACAGATCGAGCTGGTGGCGGCCCAGACCTCGATCGCCAACGAGTGCTTCTATTGAACGACCTCCCATGCCCTGCTGCTCGGTCTGAGCAGCGTCAACGTCGATGGAGAGATCAAGCCCGGCCGGCTGGCTGACGGGGCCGGGGTTCCGAACGGGAAGCTGCTCGTCGACTTCGTCAACGCCACCCGCGCCGGCGGCGACGAGCTGGCTGCCGTCCGAGACCGACTCACCGAGACCATGGGTCCCGAGGCGTTGGTCGACGTGGCCGCGGTGGTTGCCAACTTCACGATGATGACCCGGATCGCCGACGGGACCGGCACGCCGCTCGACAGGGGAAGTGTCGAGATGTCGATCGACATCCGTCGGGAACTCGGCATCGACGACTTCGTCTCGGCTCGTCACATCGAGGGGTCATGACCGACACGCTGTCCGACCGCAGCCTCGGTTGGTTGCGTTACCTGGACCGCAAGGCCCACACCCCCGACGACTGGTCCCGATCCGGCCAACCCCACGCGCATTGGGACGATCGTTCGGACCCGCCGATGGCGAGCTGGCATCGCTTCGACCTCGTTGACTCGTCCTACGCCGTCGGCCTGATGGCCCAGCGCACCCCGGCCTGGACAGAGCGATACCTGGCCATCCTCGACCAGTTGATCGAACGCCACACCAGTTGGTGGTCCGCGGCTGACTGGATGACCCAGTTCGGCCACGATCCCGACCAGGCCCACTATCCCGATGCCTACCGGCCCTTCATCCCATCCGAGCTGTGGGGCCACTACGACGTGCCGGGCTGGACGGCAAACGATACCGAGCCCTGGGGACTCCAGCCCGATCCCGTTGCGGCCGACGGGATGCTGTTCTACAAGGGATTCTTCCTGGTGCTCCTCGGAATCAGGTCGATGATCGCGGCGGCTGACGCGGCCGACGACGACCCCTGGAACCGACCCTTCGACATGATCCGTGATGGCGACAACACCTTCACGTGGACCCACACCGACATCGCCCAGCATTTGAGCCGGCAGTGGTTGGCTGCCCCCATCGGCTGTCATTGAGAGAACACCAAGATCTGGCCGTTTTGACTGGCCGGAGCGGGCCTCGGTCTGAGGCTCCACGACAACCGCCACGGTACTGACCTCCACCATCAGGCCTTCGGCCCATGGTGGGCTCACGCCCGGCGGGCCTATCTGGGTCTCGACCGTTCCGAGCTCCCCGACACGACCACGCTGTACTACGACCCGATCCTCGACATCCACCATCGCCTACCGGTGTCGTTCAACCTGACCACCGCGTTCTATGCCGCCCCCCAGGTGCCCGAAGACGCCCGCCGCCTGTTCGAGGCCGGCGCCCGGTCAGCAGGTCTCCACCAGCCTCTCCGCACCCCGCTGAGGGCCAGCCGCGCGTACGGGTCGTCCCTCCTGCTGGCACGCGAGTGGGGCCTCTCCGACATCGAAGCCAACCTGGTCGAAGCCATCGAGGCCTCCTACCAGCCGACCTGGGGCCGTGAGCGGCACGGCGAGTTCACCTGGGGCTTGGGACTGAACGAAGAGCACCCTCGGGGTCAGTTCAACGCCTTCCTGGCCGCGGCAGAGGCCGGTGGGACCGGCCGATGGACCCGGCTCTCGGCTGCCCCTTTGGAGCCTTGCGCCCAGGTCGTCGGCGTCGACTTCCCCCAACTGGCACTCCGCCGGGCCGAGTGGGTCGACGGGGTCCTGCACCTCCGATTGGCCGCGTTGGTCGACCGACCCCAGCAGCGGACGTCGTTCCGGGTCGTCGGAGCCGAGCCCGGACCGTGGCGGATCGTCGGCCCCGAGGGCGTTTCGATCAAGTCCGACGCCGCGGGGCTGACCGTCGAGGCTCCTTTGATCGAGGCCGATGTCGAGCTCCACCCGGGCTGAGCATGCCTCTTGGCCTGGGTCGCGGCGCGTGCTAGACTCGGAACATGAGCGCTTACTTGATCGTCAACTTCGACGTCGATGACGCTGCCACCTACAAGCAGTACCAGAAGGGCGCTGTCCCGTCGCTGGGGATCGGGGCCAACGCCAAGGTCGTCGCCTACGACACCGAGACCCTCCAGGTCGAGGGCGAGAGCGCCGGACATCAGACGGTGGTGCTCGAGTATCCGACGATGGAGGAGGCGCGAGCAGCCTACGACTCCGACGCCTACCAGGCCGTGCTTCCCTTGCGGTTCCAGGCCACCAGCAAGCACTTCGGAGTGATTGTCAAAGGCGCCTGAACAACCCCGGCCGACACGAGGCGGGGCCAGCGACCGGAGCGGCCATCACGTTTGGGCACTGCCGTCGACGAGGTCACGTACCCCCTCCACGGTTGCCTGCATGTTCGCCTTGAGTATCCCGCGCCGGCGGTTCAACACTCGCTCCTCGCGGTCGGGGTCCTTCAGCGCCTGGGGAACCGTGCCGTCGTTCTCCTGACCGATGATCATCGAGAACCTCAGTCGGCTTCCGGTTCCCTGTTCAGCCAGGTCGAAGCGCCAGGGAGGCTGGTGCGAAATTCCAAACCCCAATGTTGATGGGGTTTTGGCTGGGGTTTCATTAAATGTTTGGAACGCGAAACTGCGTTTTTGGAACGTGGTCATCGGGGGGGGCTTTAGGTGACTTAACATGCCGTATCGCTATTGATCCTAAATCCAAGTCTTATTCGCGCAGGTCAGCTGCTAAATAATCCTCTTTTTGTTCTTAATTCGACGCCTATTATCCACTCGTGTCCAATTTCGCACTTCCATTTATGTTTCGCTTTGGTGCCTGGGCTTACCTTTGCAGGATCCTACCCGAGTGCTTGCACTGCGCCGAGCTCATCCTCCAGCCGGGCGAGGCGGTCATCGCGCGAGTGGGCGATCCAGCGACCGGGCGATGACGATCACGGCGACACGGTGTGAGGGTTGGGGCGCCTCGGTTTCACGACGACGGGCGCGACGGGCCATGCTCACACCATGACAGCGAACGATTCGAGAACCAACCAGTCGCCGGCCCGCATCACCCAGCCTGTTCCCATCCCGCCCGACGGCGCCCGCAGAGGAGACCGACTCGACGGCCGCGTCGCCCTCATCACGGGTGGGGCCTCGGGCATCGGACGGGCGTGCGCGTTGCGATACGCGGAGGAGGGCGCCGCCATCGTCGTGGCAGACCTCAACCTCGATCGAGCGGAGGCAGTCGCGGCCGAGATCCTGGCGGTCGGTGGACAGGCCACCGCGGTCGAGGTCGACACAACTTCCGGGTCTTCGACGCAGTCGATGATCGCCCACGCGGTCGCCGTGTTCGGCAAGGTCGACACGTCGGTCGCAGCCGCAGGTATCTCGCACGCCGACTACGTCAGCCGCGAGGACGAGGAACAGTACGGCGCCGATCGGATGAGCCGAGGCGATCTGTTCATCATCGACAAGGCAATCGAGAGCTGGCAGAAGGTGATCGACGTCAACCTCACCGGGGTGATGCTCACCAACCAGGCCATGGCGAAGCACCTCGTCGAGCGCCGGGCTCCGGGTGCACTGGTGAGCATCGCGTCGATGGCCGGGGGGACCGCGCTGCC
>JAQCHM010000040.1 GCA_027730885.1 Actinomycetota bacterium
TGTTCTCGGGCCAGCCGTATCCGGTGCTCCACCCTCGGGTCGTTCTCCATCAGCTGCCCAGTCTCGACCTGTTCAACGACACCTACCCCGGCCGATTTCCCGCCTATTGGGAAATCAAGACCAAGGCTGACCTGCTCGAGATCGCCACCTTTTCCACCGGCACCTTCCCCGAGCCGCTGGCCTTCAGTTACCGGGCGTATCAGGCGCTGAAGCCGCGGGTCGCCGACTTCGACCTGGTCCACGACAACCAGTGCCTCGGCTACGGCATCCTCGCCATCGACAAGTTGTTGCCGACGGTGGTCACCCTGCATCACCCCATCACCGTCGATCGTCGTCTCGAGATGGCGGCCATGGCCGACCCCAAAAAGCGTCGCAGCATCGGTCGCTGGTATCGCTTCGTGAAGATGCAAGGGCGAGTAGCGCGACGCATGCCCCGCATCGTCGTCGTGTCTGAGAACTCGATCCAGGACATCCACGCCGACATGCGCGTCGACCTCGACCGTATGCGTCTGGTTCACGTCGGCGTCGACCCCGACCTGTTCCGTCCGCTCCCCCACGTCGCGCGCATCCCCGGTCGCCTCATCACGACCGCCAGCGCCGACGTCGAGCTGAAGGGGCTCCGCTTCCTCCTCGAGGCGATCGCCAAGATTCGGGTCGAGCGCCCTCAGATCAGCCTCACCGTCGTCGGGCGGGCGAAGCCGGGCGGCCCGTCGGCGGAAATCATCGAACGTCTCGGACTCACCGACGCGGTCAGCTTCGTCACGGGCGTCCCCGACGAACGTATCGTCGAGCTCTACGCCGAGTCCGAGCTCGCCATCGTCCCTTCGCTCTACGAGGGCTTCTCGTTGCCGGCTGTCGAGGCCATGGGGTCGGGTACGGCTCTCGTCGCCACCGACGGCGGGGCGCTGCCCGAGGTCACCGGGGTCGACGGTCAAACGGTGCTGCGGTGCAAGGCGGGTGATGTCGAATCGTTGCGTCTGGCCATCGAGCGAGGGCTTGACGACCCCGACCTCCGAGCCCGCATTGGTGCAGCCGGACGGGATCGGGTCAGCGAGCTCTACACGTGGCGCCAGGCCGCGGTGAACACCGTCGCCCAGTACCGAGAGGTCATCGCCATGCGCGCCGAACGAGCCGCCCACGAGGCGAACCACAACCACTGATGCTCACCGTCGACTACGAGGTGCTCGGCCTGCGGCCAGGGATGAGCGTGCTCGATCTCGGCGCGGGGTTCGGACGCCACGCGTTCGAGACCGCCCGCCGCGGCGCATCGGTGGTGGCCGCCGATCTGGCGCTCAACGAGATGGTCCAGACCAGGGACACCTTCGCGGCAATGCACCACGCAGGGGAACTCGCCGACCACCGCGTGAGTGCCACCGTGGTCCAGGCAAACGGCCTCACCCTCCCCTTCGCCGACTGCTCCTTCGACCGCATCATCGCGTCCGAGGTACTCGAGCACGTTCCCGACGACCTGGCGGTGATGAGGGAGCTGTTCCGGGTTCTGCGACCCGGTGGACGCCTGGCGGCAACTGTTCCGGCCGCGCTGCCGGAACAGATCTGTTGGTGGCTGAACGACGACTACCACGCCCCGAAGAGCGTCGGTGGCCACGTCCGCATCTACGGGCGACCAGAGCTTCGCGCCAAGCTGACGTCGGTCGGGTTCCGACCGGGCCCCAGCCATCGGGCGCACGCGCTGCACAGTCCTTACTGGTGGTTGAAGTGCGCGGTCGGGCTCGACAACACCGACAACCCGGCGGTCAAGAGCTATCTCAAGCTCCTCACGTGGGACATCGTGAAGGCCCCCAAGCTCACGCGCACCGCGGACCGAGTCCTCAACCCTGTCCTCGGCAAGAGCCTCGTCGTCTACTCCGACCGTCCGGTGCCATCATGATGGCGGCCGCCGATCTCACCGGGGCCGAGATCCACAGAAGCGCTCGGTCCATCGCCGACCTTCAACTGCCGAGCGGCATGATCGAATGGTTCCCCGGCGGGCACACCGACCCCTGGAATCACATCGAGGCCGCAATGGCACTGGCAACCTGCGGCCTCGTCTACGAAGCCGAGCGGGCCTACGACTGGTTGGCGGGTCTCCAGCGGGCCGATGGATCCTGGCACAACTACTACACCGCGGCCGGCGTCGAAGACCCGAAGCTCGACACCAACTGCGTCGCCTACATCGCCACCGGCATCTGGCACCACTACCTGACCACGGGCGACGTCGAAGGGCTCGTCGACCGATGGTCGATGGTCGAGCAGGCCATCGACTTCGTGTTGACCATGCAAACCTCGCGAGGCGAGGTCGTCTGGGCCCGCAACGTCGAGGACCGCCCCTGGACGTACGCTCTCCTCACGGGTTCATCGTCCATCGGCCACAGTCTCGGCTGCGCGATCCGCATCGCCGAGACCTTGGACAAGCGACGCGACGACTGGAGAGAGGCACGGACGCGGCTGGTCGCGGTGGTCGCCAACCAGCCTCAGATCTTCGAGCCCAAGGACCGGTGGGCCATGGACTGGTACTACCCGGTCCTGACCGGTGCCGTCGTTGGCGAGGCCGCTCGAACGATGCTCCGCTCCGGGTGGGACACCTTCGTGATGGAGGGCAAGGGCGTTCGCTGCGTCAGCGACCGGCCCTGGGTGACCACCGCCGAGACAGCCGAATGCGCCATCGCTCACCTCGCAACGGGCGAGCCCGAGAAAGCGAGCGATCTCTTGGCGTGGACTCGGCGACTGCGGGACCACGACGGCAGCTATTTCACCGGCCTCGCGTTCCCCGAGCTCGTCTTCTTCCCCGGCCTCGAGCGCAGCGCCTACAGCGCCGCCGCGGTGATCCTCGCCGCCGACGCCATCAGCGGGGGCAGTCCGACCTCGGGCCTCTTCGTGTCCGGCTCGGCCATCTGACCGCGCCGCGATCTCACCGCACCCGACGCAACACCCGCAACGAACCGGTTGCCGATTCCTCGACGAACCGTCCGGATGCCAACGCCGGTCGATAGATCTGCTCGTAGGGCGGGCGACCCCCATCGGCCGGGTCGGGGAACACATCGTGGATGGCCAGAAGTCCACCGATCGCCACGTGAGGCGTCCAGAGTTCGAAGTCGAGTCTGGCCGGCTCGGCTCCGTGCCCGCCGTCGACGAAGAGGAATCGCAGCTTCCCAGCCCATGCCTGGGCCACCCTCGGGCTGTCGCCGACGACCGCGACGACCCAGGGCTCGAGCCCGGCATCGAAGACGGTGCGCCGGAAGAACGGCAAAGTGTCCATTTGTCCGACCCGCGGGTCGACGAGGTCGGGCTCGTGCCATTCCCAACCGGGCTGGTTCTCCACGGATCCCCGGTGATGATCGACACAGAACAACACGGTGTCGCTGTCGCGAGCCACCGGCCCGAGGTACAGAGCCGACTTGCCGCAATAGCTGCCGATTTCGAGGAGCGGGCCGAGCGACCCGTCAGCCGACGCGGCCGCACGCCAGAGCGCAACACCTTCCTCCGCCGGCATGAAGCCCCTCGCGGCCTCGGCTCGCAGTCGGTCGATTGTCCTCACACGGCGAGAGTACCGGTGGGTGCCGCCTCATCGTGGTCCGGACTGGCCAGAATGGCGACGTGACGCAAGCCGTGGTCGACGACCTCATTCGCCTGCTCGACCTCGAACCGATCGAGCGCAACATCTTCCGTGGCCAGAGTCCCGACGAGCGCCGCCAGCGGGTCTTCGGTGGACAGGTCGCCGGCCAGGCCCTCGTCGCTGCCTACCGGACGGTCGAATCCGGCACTGCTCACTCGCTCCACGCCTACTTCCTGCGACCGGGCGATCCGACCATTCCGATCCTGTACGAGGTCGAGCGGATCCGCGACGGTCGATCGTTCCGGACTCGTCGGGTCGTCGCCATCCAACACGGGCAGGCCATTTTCCACTTGTCGGCGTCGTTCCACGAAGTCGAGGATGGCCTCGAACATCAGATCGCGCCACCGGAGAACATCCCCGCACCGGACACGCTCCCGGACTTCGCCACACGAAACGCAGTCTTGGCCGAGAAGCTGGGCGACTGGTACACGCAGCCCCGACCCATCGATGCCCGTTACGTCGGGCCCAACCCGTTGGCCAAGGACGGTGCAGCCCTTGCCCCGGAGCAATACGTGTGGATGCGGGCCGATGGCGATCTCCCGGACAATCCGGTCCTACACCAGTGTGTGCTCACGTACGCCTCCGACATGAGTCTTCTCGATACCGTCACCCGACCTCACGGCGTTTCGTTCGTCGAGGGAGAAGTGATGATGGCCAGCCTCGATCACGCCATGTGGTTCCACCGCCCCTTCCGCTCCGACCGATGGTTCCTCTACGCTCAGGACACCCCGGCAGCCAGCGGGTCGCGCGGATTGGCACGAGGCCTCATCTACCAGGACGGCCGGTTGGTCGTCTCCGTCGTCCAAGAAGGTCTGGTGCGCAGGCTGTGAACCGCAGGAATTCATGACCCGACCCGTCGCCGCCTCTTTCTGGATCTGTCTCCTGCTCCTTGCAACGTCGGCCTGTTCGTTCCTCACGCCGGCAACCGACGCCGACCAGAGCGCCCTTCCTGAGGGTGTGGGCGATGACATCGAGAGGCCGGCCGCCGACCCGTCAGAAGTGACCACGACCACCGCGGCGCTCGCCGACCCACTCTGGCAGCAGCTGCAACTCGAGCTGACCTTCGTTGCCCAGATGGACGAGCCGATCGCCGCGGTGGCACGTTCCGGATCGCTCAACTACTACGTAGCCGAACGGGCGGGTCGCGTTCGAGTGATCGAACGCGAGATCAGCGACCGGGGCCGGGAGTCCATCCGCGTCGTTCGCCAGCCGTTGCTCGATCTGACCGACGAGGTTTCCACCGACAGCGAGCAGGGTTTGCTCGGCATCCTGTTCTCGTCTGACGGTCGGCAGCTGTGCGTCAGCTACACGAACCTCGGGGGCACGCTGGTCATCACCGAGTTCACGGTGTCCCGCACTGACCGGGTCGATCTGGAGTCCCGCCGGGAACTGCTCCGGGTCCCCCAGCCCGCGGGCAACCACAACGGAGGAAGCCTCGCACTCGGACCGGACGGGTTCCTGTACATCGGCCTGGGAGACGGAGGTGGGTCGGGCGACCCCGAGGGCAATAGTCAGGACACCCAAACGCTGTTGGGCAGCGTGGTTCGCATCGATCGCTTCGCTACCGGCGACAAGCCCTACGGCATTCCCGACGGCAACCCGTTCGCCGCCGGCGGTGACGGACTGCCGGAGATCTGGTTGTGGGGCGTCAGGAACCCGTGGCGCCTGTCGTTCGACTCCGAGACCGGTGACCTCTGGATCGGCGACGTCGGTCAGGACGATGTCGAGGAGATCGACCTCCTGACCCGGGCCGGTGGAGGCGGGCGGGGTGCGAACCTGGGCTGGAACGAGATGGAGGGCGACCGGCCGTTCAACGGAGGCGCACCTCCTGCCGGCCACGTTCCGCCCCTCTTCACCTACCTCCACGAGAATGGCCGCTGCTCGGTCACCGGCGGGTACGTGTATCGGGGCGATGCCCTTCCCTTGCTCGACGGGGTCTACGTCTTCGGCGACTACTGTTCCGGCGAGATCTTCGGACTGCAGGCGCTGCCCGAAGGGGTGGTGATGCGTCCCCTGACCGTTGCTTCGGACCCCAACTTGCTGGGGTCGTTCGGTCAGGGTCCCGACGGCGAAATCCTGGTCCTCGAACGGTCGGGACCCGACGACCTCGGGGCTGTCTATCGCATCGACCCCAAGAAGGGCGTCACCGAGGACGAGTAGCGGGAGGCCGTCGGTTTCAGGGACTCGAACATTTGTTCGCTTTTGCCATGACGGGGACGTACCCTCTCGTCATGACCACCCACCCGTCAGTTCCTCGCCAGACGCCCGAAGCCCAAACGACGCCGGACAACGCCCCCGAACAGTGGGAGCAGATGCGTCGATCAGTTGCGATGCTGGCCCCCGGAGCATGGGCGATGCGGCGCGAGCAGGCCCTGCAGACCCTGACGGTCCTCATCAGCGCGCTGAAGCGACCCTGAGAACGAGTCGCGCGGCTACTTCAGGTCAAAACGGTAGATGTGGGTCTCACGGGCCTTGAAGCCGAGCCGCTGGTACAGACGATTGGCCGCTTCTCGAGAGGGGCGCGACGTGAGATCGACGGTCGAGGCGCCTGCTGCACGTGCTCGGTTCAGCGCCTCCTCGTTCAGCGACTGTCCCACGCCCTTACCCCGAGCCTCGCTGTCGACCACGACGTCCTCGATCCACGCCCGAACACCGGTCGGGATCCTGAACAGGACGAGCGTCAGGCTGCCGTACACGTAGCCATCTTCCTCCGCCACCAACAAGATGGAGGCCTCCGACGACGCGATGGCCTGCAGCTCGTCCTCCGACGGGGGCGGGTTGGACGATGACAACTGAGGAATGAGACGTGCAAAGGAACGCACGAGGGCATCGTCGACGTCGGACACTTCGTAGATCTGCATCAGACAGGTCTATCAAAACAGTGTCTGGCAAAAGGGTTTGGCAGAATATGCGGGCGTCCAGAAGGAGGTTGATCGACCGCCCGACCACCGACGCCTTCCGGCTCGGCGGTACCCTCTCTGGGGTGGATCACATTCACTGGACAGACGAGCGTCCCACCCTCCGGCGGCCGGTGCTCGTCTTGGCGTTCGAAGGATGGAACGACGCGGGAGATGCTGCGTCCACCGCCGCCCGCCACATCGCAGACGGACTCGGGGCCGAGCCCTTCGCCGAGATCGACCCCGAGGTCTTCTACGACTTCACCGACGCCCGACCCTCGGTGGTCATCGACGACAGCGGCCGATCGCTCAGCTGGCCGCTGAACGAGTTCTCAGCCGCCCAGCTCCCCACCCTCGATCACGACCTCATCATCGGGATCGGCCTCGAACCCCAGCTACGTTGGCGAACCTACTCCGAACAGGTCATCGAGCTGGCAAAGGCCTTCGATTGCTCGATGGTCGTCTCGTTGGGTGCGCTGATCGCCGACGTGGCCCACTCGCGCCCCACCACGATTTTCGGTTCGACCGACAACGCCGAACTCGGTCGGCGCCTCGACCTCGAGCCCTCGACCTACGAGGGTCCCACCGGGATCGTCGGCGTCATCCACAGTGCCTTCCGGGAACAGAACGTCGACTCGGTCTCGTTGTGGGCCGGAGTTCCCAGCTACGTGCCCCATGCCAGTTCACCCAAGGCCGCGCTCGCGCTGGTCGATCGGCTGGGCACGATGCTCGGACTTCCCATCCTGGCCGGTGAACTGGTCGAGGCGACCGTCGAGTACGAGTCACAGATCACCGAACTGGTCTCCGAGGACGACGACACGCGGGCCTATGTCGCCCAGTTGGAGGCCCGCTACGACTCCATGACTCCCGAGTCCAGCGCGGCGCTCATCGAGGAACTCGAGCGTTTCCTCGAGGACAAGTAGTCGTCGAGGTTCTCAGTCGCTTCGCCAAACGGGTTCTCGGGGGAGGTCGAACTCGGCTTCGACCGATTCGCCGGCGATAGCCCGGAACGCGAGGTCTCCCCAGCGATCGAAGCTGGACAGCGGTGACGGCAGGTCGTCACGGGAGAACCAACCGGCGTCGAGGCACTCGTGCGGGTGAGGGCTCACACTGCCCCCGACCGCCCGACAGAGAAAGACGATGGAGTAGAGCGGAATCCGACTGAAACCCTGGCGGAGTCCGTCGAGGATGGCGAGCGGCTTCAGCACTTCACACCGGATCCCGGTCTCCTCCAACACCTCCTTGGCTGCAACCTCGGCCGGCGAATAGCCGATGTCGGCCCACCCGGTCGGATACAGCCACACACCACTGTCCGAGCGCTGGATCAGCAGGAGTCGTCCCTCGTCATCGCCGACGACGGCGCCGATGGCCACCTTGGGGGTGACATAGCCCGATACGCCCCGGCCGATCGTGCGGAGCCATTCGGAGTGGAACCGGACCGAGGACTCGCCTTCGACGCGTGCCCGGATGTCGGCCGCAATCGCCAGGATCTCCTCGTACCGCTCACGCTCGTACTGGACCTCGGAGAATCCGAGGCCGGTGCGGGCGATGCCGGAGAGCGCCTCGGCCCAGACCAACAGTTCTTGGGTCGTCACCGACGAAGCGTCACGGTCGCTCACGCGTCAAGCTTCCCCCATCGCCTCTCGAAGTGCCAGATCGAGTTCGGCCAGCACCACAGGGTCGAGGATCTTCTTCCCGTGACGATCGCAGAGGTAGAAGCTGTCAACGGCCTCGGGGCCGAGCGTCTGGACCCGGGCCGACCGGATGTCGAGCCCGAACTCTCCGAGCGCCTGCGTCAAGCGGTAGAGCAGACCGATGGTGTCGGGAGCGTGAACATCGATGACGGTCGCGACCTCCGACACGGAGTTGTCGACGTAGACCTCTCGACGGGGTGGTGAAGCCGCGAGCCGTCGCCGATAGCGGGCGTAGGTTCGGGCTCGGCGGGCCACTCGGGCGCTCAGCGCGAGTCGCCCGGCGAGGGCCTCGTCGACCATCGCAGCGACTGGCTCCCACTCGACGGGAGCACCGGTGGAGGACTGGACGACGAACTCGGCAGCCGCCATTCCATCCACGCTATAGGCCGCAGCGTCCAACACGTCCAGGCCGCTCACGGCCATGACACCGGCGATGCGACTGAACAAGAGCGGCTCGTCGTTGGCGACGACGCGGAGGGTGCTTCCTCGGCCCTCGATCGCCCGGCCACGGCTGGTCATGAGGTCGAGGGTCTCGGCCGAAGGGAAGTCGGAGCGACCCTCACCCAGTTGGCCGTCGTTGAGGAAGCGTTCGGTCCGCTCGACCAGCTGCGCAACCAGGTCCGCCTTCCACGGTCCCCAGGTGGATGGTCCGGTGGCCTGGGAGTCGGCCTGGGTCAATGCCGCGAGCAGGTGCAGGAACTCGACCGAGTCGACCGCCGCGGCGACCGCCTTGATGGTGCCGGCGTCCGCGAGATCGCGACGGGTGGCGACGTCGGGCAGGAGGAGATGGAGTCGGCAGAGGTCGACGAGCGTGGCGACGTCCTCCGCCGCGTAGCCCATCCGTTCGGCGATGGCCTGCACGACCTGCATGCCCACCTCGGTGTGGTCTCCTGAATAGCCCTTGCCGATGTCGTGCAGAAGCGAGCCGACGACGAGCAGATCGGGGCGGACCACCCGGTCGGCCAAAGCGGCCGAGTACGCCGCCGCCTGACAGAGATGACGGTCGACAGTGAAGGTGTGGAGCACGTTGCGTTGCGGTTTGCACCGCACCCGCTTCCATTCGGGAAGGATCCGACTCATGAGTCCGAAGTGGTCGAGGTCCTCGACGACATCGATCGCCGGCGCCCCCGCGAGAAAGATGGCGGCCAGCAGATCGCGAGCTTCCGATGACCAGGGCTCGGGCAGCGGCGGCAGGGTGCTCGCCATGGTGATCAAGGTGGCCCGGCCGATAGCCATGTCACGCTGCGCGGCCAGATCGGCCACCTCCAACAGCAGCAGCGGACGTTCGGCCACATCGACCCCGGAGCGGAGCTCGATGAAGTCGTCACGCACCTCGAACGCGTCAGAGAGCGGTGTCGGTTCTCGACGGGTCGTCACTCGACGACGCCGGAGGCGTTCCCAGGCCTCGTCACTGTTCCATGCGACACGACGACCGGCCTCGGCCAGTCGCTTCATCAGCGCGCCGGCGTCTGGTTCGGCCATGGCCTGGGCAAGGTCTTCCTGGGCATCCAGCGCGACGACGTCGCCTGGACGGTTGGCGTGCCGATGCAGCTCGACTCTGGCCGAGAACAACAACTCCGACTCGGCGGTCAGGCCTTGAAGGAGGTCGACGGCGAACCCCGGCACGGCGCGACTGGCCCATCGAAGCGCCTGGATGTCCCGGATGCCACCGCGACCTTGCTTCAGGTTGGGTTCGATCATGAAGGCGACATCACCATTGTTGCGGTGTCGATCGTCGACGACTTCGGCGAGTGGGGCGAGGCAGGCGTCGGCTCGCGACCGCCACAGCGCTTCGATGCCATCGTCGAAGGCCACCAACAAGGAAGCGTCCCCGGCGATCAACCGTGTGTCGAGGAACGCCGTCGCCCGGTCGAGTTCCTCGCCCGCGACCGCCACCGCCTCGGACGCCGTAGCCACGACATGGCCCAGCTCGAGACCACGGTCCCAGACCGGATACCAGAGCCGTTCGGCGACGTCACCGATGTCGGCTACCCCGTCATGCAGGAGAACGACATCGAGATCGCTGTACGGAAACAGGTGCCCCCATCCGTAGCCGCCGACGGCGACAAGGGCGAGACCGGCCGGGCCGGCGTCGTTCGGACGCTCGGTCACCGCTCGCTCGAAGAGATCGACGAACCAGCGATCGGCGGCCGCAGTATGGGCGACGGTGAAATCGAGACCCTTCAGCTCAGGGGCCTCGAGGAGAGGCCGGCGACGCTTGCTCACTTGGCGGACCGCTGACGAAGGTGAAGGTGCGCCTTGGCCGCGCCCCACAGCAAGCCGGCCTCGTGGGCCGCTTCGCCGAAGTCGCTGAACGCTCCCGGCGACACGTCGTAATGATCGTCGGGGTGCATCGCTCTGGCGTGCTCATCCCGCACGGCGGGCGGCACGCCGACCGAACGTAGGACGTCGGTGGCAAACGGCGTCGCTTCTCGGAGCAGGGCCAACGGGTTGGTCCGCTGTCGTCCGATATCGGCAGACAGGAGCTGCTCCAGCCTCGGTCCAACGTGAGCGGCCGCGGCCCGGCCCGCCTGACGCGCCAACGCTGTCATGTCGGACCGGTCGGCGTGAGACGAAGGGAGTCGGGTCAGGATCTGGTGCTCGACCCACGGCCCGACGAGCGGGGTGAGCGTAGCGAGCAGGCGACGCGACAATTCGGCGAACGCCTCCTCGGCTGAGTCGCCTTGGTCGGCCATCAGCCGAACTGCACCGCCTGACGGATCGAGAGCTCGATCCGTCGCCGCTTGGCGTCGACCGAGAGGATCTTGACCATCACTTCCTCCCCCGGCGTGACCAGCTCTTCGGGCGCATACACCCGGTACTCGGCCATCTCGGAAAGGTGGACCAGGCCCTCGACCCCGCCGACGTCGACGAATGCCCCGAAGTCCACCAAATGCGTGATCCGACCGGTCACCACCTCGCCCACGGTGACCGTGCTGAGAGGGTCCGGGCTCGCTTCGCGTATCGACAAGCGAACGCGACGCTTCTTCACCTTCACCTCGAGTACCTTGACGTCGACTTCGTCACCAGGCTTCACGACTTCGCGAGGGTGACCAACCTTGGTCCACGCGAGCTCCGAGACGTGCACCAGTCCGTTGACGCCCCCGAGATCGACGAACGCTCCGTAGTCGGAAACCGAGGAGACCGTGCCCCGTCGCACATCGCCCGGCTTGAGCGACGCAAGGACATCGTGGGCCTCACGCCGCTGGTCCCGCAACAGGATGGACCGTCGGCTGAGCACCAGGCGACGCTTGCGAGGATCGGCGTCGATCTCGATGATCTTCAGGTCGAGATGCTGACCGACGAGCGACGCGAGCTCGGCCGACGGTTCGAGGGACACGTGCGAGAGAGGGACAAAGCCACGAACACCGTCGACGTCGACCACGAGGCCGTTCTTGCTCGAACCCGTCACCAGACATGGCAGCACCGTGTGGTCCGCGGCGGCCCCCTTGAGACGCTCCCACGTACGCTTTTCCATGGCCCACGCTCGGGAGAGCACCACCCGGCCTCGGGGATCGTGCCGGGCGAGGACTGCGCCCTCGAGCCGATCACCCATCGTGATCACGGTGTTGAGATCTTCGACCGCGGCCGCGGCGTAGTTGCGACGATGAATGACTGCGAGTCGCCCGTCCTCCAGCACCAGCTCGAGCTCGTCGGCCGAGACCACGGTCGCAATTCCGCCGACGATCTTGCCGGCGTCGACATTGGCCACGGCGACCTCGGCGTCAAGCCCCGACCCGGGACCGTGGCCCGGCGGCGGAGGCGGCGGTCCTGAGGGCGGTCGGCGATGATTCGGGGCCGACTCCGAGACCGCAACCTGCACCGGCTCGGGCTCGGGCTCGGGGCCTACTGCGGTCTCACCAGCGACTTCCTCCACCGCGTTCTCTTCGAGCACCGGTCCAGGTGCGACGGGCTCCGGGTCGGACACGTCGACTGCGGTGACCTCAACGTCCTCTGGAGTGACCTCGGTCGGGCTGTCGGAAAACTCGGTCACGGCATGAGCGTAAACAAAATGCGGGCGTTGCGCCCTTCCTGGTCGGACCGAGCGGGCCCAGTCACAGCACTCCGACCGAGTCGAGTACCGCTTCAGGTGTACCGACCATGCCCACGAAGAAGGGGCCGAACTCGGCGTAGACCGCCGAGGCCTGGTCGAATCGCATCGTGTAGACGACGTCTTTCAAGTCGTCGGGCCGCACTGCGAACAAGGTGACCCCCCACTCGTAGTCGTCGAGGCCGGTGGAGGAAGTGATCAGCTGCACCAGTCGGCCCGCGAACTTCCGGCCCGACACCCCGTGTTCGTGCATCAGTTCGCGCCGCTCGTCGAAAGGCAAGGTGAACCAGTTGTTCTCCGCTTCCCGACGCTTGCTCATGGGATAGAAGCACCAGGCCGTCTTTCCCTCGGGTGGCAGTTGCGGGTAGAGCCGCGCCTGCTTCATCTCGTCAGGCACGCCAGCCGCGTACTCGCTCACTTCGGTGATGGAGACGAAGCTGTCGACCAGGTCGAGACCCGAGGCGGTCAGCGCAGTCTGGAGCCGGCGCAGCCGCCAAAGGTCGCCGCCGAGCGCCATGATCGCAACATCCGCCTTGTGACCGAGCATCGAAACGGTGATGACCTGATCGCCGTCGTTCTGGGCTCGGGTCACCGCGGCCAACACAGCCTCTCGGTCGACCACCGGCGGCACCGTGAAGAAGAGGTGGACGACGCCGAGGCCTTCGGACGGAGTGGCGGGTTTGGTCATGGGCCACATTCTACGCCCGCCCGAAAGGTCACTGGAACGTGACGACCACCGGCAACGGCACCACCGAGTTCACTTGCGCGGGCGTCGCCACGGGCGAGTCCTCATCGAGGAAGTTCTTCCATCCCCACCAGACGGTCTGGTCCAGCCCCAGCGGGACCGCTTGCATCGCGGCCCACGTGCTGGACTTGGTGCTGAGCGGGCCCTGACCGTCTACGTGGATCACCAGCGACAGCTCCAGTGCCGTTCGAATCGTTTCGCGGGCAGTGATCATCGGCTCCTGGAACTGATGCACCACCAGCATCTTCTGTGGCAGCCCGTTGGCCCGAACCAGCTCGGCCAGCCAGTCGACGACTGCATTGACCTCGGCCCCGTCCACGGTCCCGATCCGGCGAAGATGCACGTCATCGGGGCCGATGCGCCACTCCGGATCCAATGCCAGGCCGACGTTCGGGAGCTTCAAGTACTCTTCGTACCGTTTGGCCTGGGTCAGGAAGTCGGTTCGACCTGGCTGCAAGTCGATGATGGCGTACCCGTCGTTGGCGGTGACGACGTCGATCCATGGCCGGAGCGCCATCGGGTCCAATTCGTTCGAATAGTCGTTGTCGCCGCCGGGGGCCGAGGCGGCAACCGTGGCGATCAGCTCGAACGCAGGTAGGACCGGGTCTCCGCCGGGCACCTGATACTCGGCAAGGTATGGTCGCAGACGCTCCATTGTTTGTTCGGGGCCTTGCTCGCCAAGGAGTCCGAGACGGAAGGTGGCAGGGCTGCCGTAGAACGCGACGAAGCGCCGCCCCGGAAACAACGTGATGCCGCCACCGGGGAGTTCGGGGCCCGTGAACCGGAGCTTGGCTCGCCATGCCTCGGTCGGGCTCATCGGACCGACGACCGAGATCGACGCCCCCGCCTGAGCCAACGTCGTGTCCACCGCGTCGCCATCGGGCAAGGCCAAGAGTTCAGCAGCACCCACGTCGAAGAAAGGCCGGGCGACCGACGCCAGCACCTCGTCGGCCGGCCGGTACAGCCAGACATTGGTGCCGGGCGCGCGCTCGGTTTCGATATCGATTGTCTCACTCGCCTCGGTCTCGGTCGTCTCGGTCTCGGCGGCAGCCACCGCGACCACCACGGCGTCTTCGGGTAGCACCAGCGGATCGGATGGCTGGCCCACGAAGATCACCTCACCGACCTCGAGACGGCGGATCTCCTCCGCGACCGCCGGTGCCGCGGTAGCACTGGTGATGAGCAGGGGCGCCTGACGATCCGCGGCCTCGGCGGCCGCCTCGTCGACGTTCACGACCTCGGCGACAACCACTTCCTCGGAACAGTCGAACACGAGCGAACTCAACCGCAGCGACAGGTCCTCGGGTGTCGTCTGGAGGAAGTCCTCGGGCGTCAGGCGTCGGGGGGAGCAGTCGCGCTCTTCTACGCTCTCGACGGCGCTCTCGGAGGTCAAGACGGTTGCGGGCGTGCTGCACGCGGC